>JARIDM010000136.1 GCA_029263945.1 Sporosarcina sp. | reverse complement strand
CGACTGGACGATGTATCCGTTACCGATGGATAATCTTCAGTCATTAACGTTTAATGAGAAAACAGCATCTGTTACAGGTCCTGCATTTTACAAAGGAACCTTTACAGTCGATGAAATTGGCGATACATTTGTTGAATTACCAGGATGGGTCAAAGGTTTTGTGACGATCAACGGCTTTAATATTGGTCGTTACTGGGAAGTTGGTCCACAAGAAACGCTTTATGTACCTGGGCCACTTCTTAAAAAAGGCGAAAATGAGATCATTGTATTTGAATTGCATGACACAGAAAATGCCCAAATCAACCTTATCGATACACATAAGTTAGGCTAACAGATGTGAGCGAGCCGTTCGTATTGAAGAGATGGTAGAATAGAAGGTAAAGGTTTTACGATAACTGTTTTTAGAATGGAAAAGGTGATGCAAGATGGCAACAATTAAAGACATTGCAGAAAGAGCGGGCGTCTCTTCTGCAACGGTGTCACGTGTACTCAACTACGATGCCAGTCTATCCGTAGCTGATGAGACAAAGCGGCGTGTTTTTGAAGCAGCAGAAGAACTGTCTTACCGAAAGCGTTCTACTAAAAAATACAACGATCAAAAAATCGCAATTGTGCATTGGTATACAGAGAAAGAAGAATTAAATGACCTGTATTACCTTTCAATTAGACACGGAATTGAAGAACGTTGTAAAGAAATTGGTATGAACCCAGAGGTGTATTTTTTCGATAACATCAAAGCCATTAAAGCGATTGAAATTCAAGGCATTATTGCGGTCGGTAAATTTAGCGATGCGCAAGTGCTCGCTTTAAAAGCCATTAACCCAACGATCGTTTTTGTGGATTTCAGTCCCGATGAAGAAAAATATGACGCGATTATTATCGATTTTGAAAAAGCAACAAAAAAAGTACTCGACTTTTTCTTGAATACAAAACATGAGCATATTGGCTTTGTAGGTGGGCAAGAGCTTTTAAAAGGACAGGATGAACCTATCCAGGATGTACGTGAAGATACGTTTCGGTCTTATATGAGAGAAAAAGGCTTATATGACGAGCGATTTGTTTATATCGGAAAGTTCTCTGTGGAAGATGGCTACCGCTTAATGAAACAAGCCATTGAGGAGCTAGGAAATGAGCTTCCCACCGCTTTCTTTGTCGGCAGTGATGTCATGGCCATCGGGAGCTTACGTGCCCTTCATGAAGCCAATATTAAGATTCCAGAGCGTGTCAGCATCATCGGTCTGAATGATATGTCAGTTTCAAAGCATATGTATCCGTCATTAAGTACGATTCGCGTCTACACTGAAGTGATGGGAGAAGCAGCTGTAGATACGCTTTTGGAGCGGTTAGAAGGCAGGAAAATCACGAAAAAAGTCATCATTTCTACGAAGTTAATGGTTCGAGACAGCGTGAAGAAATGATGATATCGCTGACTTCATGAAAGCGTGCGCTTGTGGGAAGCTTTACAAAATGATGTGCATGGCCTATACTAAAGTCATCTGGTTATAACCAGTTAATGTTAGCATAGGTCATCTATTTTGATGTTTTTACGATGCAACTGGATATAACAACATGACCAGTAAAATGGAGGAGAGTATATGTTTAACCTGACTGAAGAACAAATTAGGGAAATAAATGCGGTGCATACAACAAGAGAAATCCATCAGCAACCAGCTGTATGGCAAGAATTGGTAACGGACTTCTTTGCACAACAAGAAGCGTTCAAAGGGTTTTTGACATCGATTTATGAAAAGCATGCGCAAGTTCGTGTCATTTTAACGGGTGCGGGTACATCAGCATTTGTTGGAGATACACTCGTGCCGGAGTTGGCACGCCAAAACAAACGCAACGTTCAATTTGAGTCGATTCCAACGACGGATATTGTTTCCAATCCTACGGAGTATCTTTTTAAAGATACCCCAACGATTTTAGTCTCATTTGCACGTTCAGGAAATAGCCCAGAAAGTGTTGCAACTGTTTCACTGGGACAAGAAATCGTAGATGATTTTTACCAAGTCGTCATCACTTGTAACAAAGATGGGCTTCTTGCAAAAAATATACAAGGCGATCCAAAGAGCATCACATTGCTGATGCCTGAAAAGTCAAATGACCAATCACTCGCGATGACAAGTAGCTTTACAAGTATGATTATTGCGGCTTACGCATTGTTCACGGATGAAGTCTTTACTGAAGCAGTTGCACAACAAGTGATTACTGCAACAACGAAGTTTATCGAACATGTTGGGGACACCGTGGATAAGGTCGTCGATTTTGATTTTAACCGAATCGTTTATTTGGGTTCTGGTTTGCTTGCGCAATTATCTCATGAAGCTTCTCTTAAAATGCTTGAACTTTCGGGTGGGCAAGTTGTCGCTATGCACGAATCATCTCTCGGCTTCCGGCACGGTCCAAAGTCGATTTTAAATGATCAATCAGCAGTTGTTCTATTTATGTCACAAGATCCATATACAAGAAAGTATGACCTTGATATTTTACGTGAATTGGCTGCGGCAAAATCGGGCATGAAGCTTGTGGTACTGACAGAAACAAAAGATGAAGAAGTGGAGAAATTAGCAGATATCATCCTTCCTGTAAATGTGGACGGTGCACCGCTTGAAAATGACTTCCACTTGGCTTTGTTATACGTTGTATTTGCTCAAGCATTGGCACTTAAAAAGGCAATCCAGCTTGGCATTACACCGGATAACCCAAGTCCAGACGGCGCAATTAGTCGTGTTGTTAAAGGCGTTACAATTTACGAATACGAGAAATAAGTCGAAATGATTGATAGAGAGTGAGGGGGTTCCTTCACTCTTTTTCGTGTACAAATGTTGTGGTTTGAAAGCGCTATATATGCTACAGTTAAGGCATAAATGATTATAAACTAAAAGTCTAGGGGCGAGATCGATGAGAATATTAGCGATAGATATAGGCGGTACTTCCATTAAAATGTGTCTAGTTGATGAAAAAGGACAGACGTCTGAATTTAGTGAAATTGAATCAGGGGCTAAGCACGGTGGACCTTATTTAATGGATAATTTAATGAGTGAAATTGACAAAAACTACAGTGGCTTTGAAGCGATTGGCATTAGCACGGCGGGACAAGTAAACAGTGAAGAAGGTTTCATCATTTATGCCAATGAAAACTTTCCGAATTTTACGGGTACCAAAGTACAAGCCATATTTGAAGAGAAGTTCGGTGTTCCAGTGAAGATTGAAAATGATGTAAACTCTGCTGCACTTGGGGAAAAGAAGTTTGGTGCAGGTCAAGCGTATGCTGATTTTCTTTGTCTAACTTATGGAACAGGTATAGGTGGTGCAATCGTTATAAATTCTACTGTATATAAAGGCAGTAAAGGCATTGCAGGTGAGTTTGGACATCTCATTTTACATCCAGGCGGCGAGAAATGTAATTGTGGATCGATTGGGTGTTATGAAATGTACGGCTCGACGACGGCATTGGTGAGCGCAGCGAAGAAAGTCGACCCACAGTATGACAATGGACGTAAAATATTTGAAGGTCTCGATAACGGGGATTCGAAGATGGAGAAAGTAATCGCGGATTGGGTGGAGGAAGTTGCCTATGGGCTGACTTCACTTACACATATTTTTAATCCACCAGCAATCATTATTGGTGGAGGCGTTATGGAGCAGGAAAGATTAGTCGAAATGGTAAAAACGCGTGTACAAGCGATGCTAATTAGTAGCTTTAGAGACGTTAAGATTGTGAAAGCATCATTGGGCAATAAGGCAGGATTGCTCGGTGCAGCTGCACTTCATTTGCCAACAAAATAACGTAAGTCTAGCTGTGTATGAACTTGTGAAAATACAAGTTCATACACAGCTTTTTAGTGTGAAGATTTGTCTTTTCAAGGACTTATCGATAGACCCCTTCGTCTAGACATCGATTCTGCGATGACTTATACTAAAAGGAATAAATCGTTTGATTTTAGAGGAGGATTTTTAACATGAAAGTAGTCGTCGTAGATAATTATGAAGCAATGAGTGCAGAAGCCGCAAAATTGGTAGAAGAAAAAGTACGTGAGAATCAGGAAGCTGTTCTTGGGTTGGCCACAGGTTCTACACCGATTGGCTTATATAAAAACCTAATTGAAGGAAATAAAACACGTGGCATTTCTTATAAAGATGTAAAAGCAGTGAACTTAGATGAGTATCTAGGACTTAGCCAAGACCATTCTCAAAGTTACCATACATTCATGAAAGAAAACTTGTTTAGTCAAATCGATATTAAACCTGAAAATACGTATATTCCAAATGGTATTCCTGCTTCAGCGGAAGAGGAGTGTACCGATTATGAAGCCGTAATTACTAAAGTGGGTCCTGTTAATCTACAAATATTGGGCATTGGCACAAATGGGCATATTGGTTTTAATGAGCCAGGAACCCCTGGAGATAGCATTACGCATGTTGTTGAATTAACGAAGTCGACACGCGAAAGCAATGGCCCAAACTTTGAAACTGAAGCGGAAGTTCCTACGCATGCAATTTCAATGGGGATTCAAACAATTCTAAAAGGCGAAGAGATTATTTTATTGGCATCTGGGGAGAGTAAAGCAGAAGCGATTAAAATGTTATTAACTAAAAAGGTGACTGAAGACAATCCAGCATCATTCTTATGGACACATGACAATGTTACGTTGATTGTTGATAAAGATGCTTACCAGCTTGTGAAATAAGGAAATACTTGCGATTGGAATAACAGGTATGGACTTCTATTTGCGTTCTACCGCGAATTGTCGTTGCACCTGGCACAAGTTTTAAGGGGTCTTCACATTAAGTGATAGACTCCTTTTTAAATTGACATACCTATGCATAATTATTTTTTTGAGTAAGGGGAGAGCGTTAGTGAATGATAACAGTGGATTTATGGGTGGGTTATATTTGATTGCAGAATGGGGCATGAAGTTTTCCGTGACCAATTTACTTTGGATATTATTTAATTTACCAATTGTACTGCTCGTATTGGTTTTTCTAATGATGCAACAAGTTCAAGGATGGTTAGTCCTAGTCATCGTACTTTTCTTTATGTTGCCTTTGCTATTTTTCCCAGCAACAACGGCGATGTTTGCGATCGTCAGAGACTGGATTATTAAAGATGAGGATGGTCACAAACTATTCAAGTCTTACTGGAAATATTACAGAGAAAATTACATAAGAAGTATGGCCAATGGTTTTGTATTGACGAGTGTTTGGCTTGTTATGCTTGGGGATATCTATTACTTTATGGATAAAAGTTTGATTGTTGCGCTTTTATTGATGATTATGACGATTATACTATTTGTATTTACTATAAACTTATTTTCTGTGACGGTTCATTATCATATGACATTTTTAAAAGCGATGAAAAGTACCTTTGTCACTACGATTGGAAGCCCTGTTTTATTTCTTGCTGTCGCAATTAGTTGTGGGACGGTTTTGTATATGAGTTTACATGTCGTGCGGTATCTACTCCCGTTTTTAACATTTTCCTTTCTAGCCTATTTGTCTTTTTCTGCATTCTATAGAAACTATTTAAAGGTAAATGACAAAGTTAGGGCGATTTGAAAAAACACTTGCCTAATAGAAAAGTCCATGATACCCTAAAGAGGACTAATCAATGCAAGCGGTTTCATGATTTGCGTAGATGCTTGAAGAAAAATGTTATGCTACAATATTCAAATCTATGCAACCGCATTCATTGTAAGAAAAGAGGAGAGAATATGAAGAGGAATAAAGTGTTCATAGGTATTATTTCTTTACTGTTGGTTTCAGTTTTAGCATTAGCTGGTTGTTCATCAAAGGATGACGCGAATAAAGAAAAAGATAATGGGAAAACAACTGGAGATCAAGTAACAGTTGATATTTTCCAATTTAAAGTAGAAATTAAAGATCAATTAGAAGCACTCGTAAAAGTATATGAGGATGAAAATCCTAACGTTAAAATAAACGTGAAGACTGTTGGTGGTGGAAACGACTATGGTGCCACACTAAAGACAACGTTTTCATCAGGTGAAGAACCGGCAATATTTAATATTGGTGGGCCATCAGATGTTGAAGAGTACAAGGATTATTTAGTGGATATGTCTGATACGGAGTCTGCAAAAATTGCACTAGAAGGAACGCTAGATACAGTCACACAAGGTGAAGAAGTTTTAGGGCTACCATTTAATCAAGAAGGTTATGGGTTAATATATAATAAAAGAGTTTTTGAAGAAGCTGGCATTAATCCAGATGAAATCGTAAGTTTCGCGGACTTAGAAAAAGCCGTCGAATCACTAGATAGTCAAAAAGAAGCGCTCGGAATTGACGCGGTATTTGCACTTGCAGGGAAAGAAAAATGGGTCATTGGGAATCACTTAGCGAATATTTTCTTTGCACCAGAATTTAATAACGATCCGATGCAAGCGTATGAAGCAACGACGATCGCATTTGAAAAAAGCGATGAACTAAAAAGACATTTAGATTTAGAAGCGAAGTATTCAGTACAACCTGTTTTAAGTTTAGATTATTCTCAACAAGTTGAACAATTATTCTCACTTGAAAAAGTAGCAATGATACAGCAAGGTAACTGGGTATTTAACTCAATTTATGATATGGATCCAGAACTAGCTGAAAACAATATTGGGCTTCTACCTGTTCCTGTTGAAGGATATGAAGGCAAAATTCCAGCAGGTGTTCCAATGTACTGGGGTGTCAACGGAAACAAAGATGATGCAGTTGTTCAAGCAAGTAAAGATTTCCTAGATTGGATGTATACATCTGAGGCGGGTAAAACAGCAGTGTTAGAAGAATTTAAATTTGTTCCAGCTTATGAGGGATATGATGCTGAACAAATCTCTGATCCACTTTCACAAACAATTTATGAATATGCATCTGAAGGCGAGACGATTTATGGATGGGTTTATCCAGCTGCACCAACAGGTTGGAGTGAAAACGTTCTTGGCGCTGCCATGCAGAAGTATTTAAGTGGTGACGCAACATGGGAAGAGATTATTGATGATTCTAGAAGCAAGTGGGAAGTAGAACGTCAATAGTTGATCGTTAATATTACAGCTTACAAGGACATAGCTTTTGTTTTTGTAAGCTGTGTTTTACTTAATGAAGGTGTGGAGGTGCGTTATGCGAAATCGTAGTCTTTCTTTTTGGTTGTTTTTAACACCAGTTATATTGAGTCTCAGTATCGTCCTAATCATTCCGTTCATTTATGGGTTAATTTATTCCTTTACAAATTGGAACGGTATGGTTGCAACGGAATTTCTTGGACTAAAAAACTACGTCGCATTATTTAAAGACCAAGAATTTCTAGCCTCGCTTTGGTTTACAACTAAGTTCGCGTTAGTTTCAGTGATTTTGTTGAACTTCTTAGGATTGGGTTTGGCGCTCCTGGTAACGCGTAAAATGAAAACAAGCAGCTTTATGAGAACAGTATTTTTCATGCCAAATCTAATCGGCGGCTTAATCTTAGGGTTTATTTGGCAGTTTATTTTTATTAATGTTTTTGGTAGTCTAGGCGACCTCCTTGGTGTTGAGGCATTAACAGGTTGGTTATCTACAACAGCTACAGGATTTTGGGGACTAGTCATTTTAACTTCTTGGCAAATGGCGGGGTATATCATGGTGATTTACATTGCCTATTTAGAGAATGTGCCGCGTGATTTGTTAGAGGCATCTGAAATTGATGGGGCCTCAAGTTTCCAACGATTTAAAAATGTTATTTTCCCACTCGTTGCACCAGCGTTTACAGTGAGCATGTTTTTAACGCTCTCTAACTCATTCCAAATTTATGATCAGAACTTGTCATTAACGGATGGAGGTCCTTTCAATTCTACGCAAATGGTTGCGATGAGTATTGTAAAAAAAGCGTTTACTGAAAATAAAATGGCCTATGCGCAGTCGCAAGCTGTTATATTCTTTCTAATCGTTGCAGGTGTAGCCATTACGCAGGTTTATTATAATAAAAAGAGAGAGGTTGATTTATAATGAAGTCTAGTAAAAGAAATCATTATTTAATAGAGTTCTTTGGACTTATACTTGCTTTATTGTGGCTCTCTCCTTTCTATTTAATGATTGTCAACGCATTTAAAACTAAAAAAGAAATTTTCACAGGGGTTCTTGGCTTTCCAAAAGAATTTACGACAGAAAACTTTGTGCAAGCATTTGTTGACTTAGATTTTATGCGCTCCTTATTCAATTCAACAGTCATAACAGTGGCTAGTGTAGGGATCATTATTCTCTTTTCAGCAATGGCAGGTTATGCACTCGCACGAAATAAGAGTAAGTTAAGTGGGTTAATCTTTTTAGCTTTTGTTGCAGCGATGCTTATTCCATTTCAGTCAGTTATGATTCCGTTAGTGTCACTCTTTGGTAAGGCGGATATGTTAAATCAGGCAGGACTAATTTTCATGTACCTAGGATTTGGTTCTAGTCTTTCAATTTTTCTATACCATGGGGCTATGACGGGTATCTCTGTATCACTAGATGAAGCAGCAATCATCGATGGTGCAAATCGATTCCAAGTATTTTGGCACATTATTTTCCCTTTATTGAAGCCAATTTCTGTAACAGTTGGTATACTTAACGTAATATGGATTTGGAATGATTATCTATTGCCTTCTTTAATTTTGTCTGATTCAGCTGCAACAATTCCGCTGAAAATGTTTCTTTTCTTCGGACAATATACAAAACAATGGCATTTGGCATTAGCAGGTTTAACAATCGCTATTATTCCAGTTATCATCGGATACTTCTTTGCACAAAAGCAAATTATTGAAGGAGTTTCGGAAGGTGCTGTCAAATAATGGGTTAAGAGGTGAATGGAGTGTCGGTAACCATTAAAGACGTTGCTGAACGAGCGAATGTAGCGCCGTCGACTGTTTCTCGTGTACTCTCGGATAGTTCGTTAATTAGTGAGAAGACAAAACAAAAAGTTCGCAAAGTAATGGATGAGATGGGCTATCATTTGAATTACAATGCTCAAATGTTGGCATTACAATCCACTAAAACGATTGGTATTGTTATGAAGAATTCTTCTCAAGAATCTATGTATAATACATTCTTTCCTGAGGTAATTCATGGGATCAGTACATTATGTAGCAAACACGATTTTAGTATTAGTTTGACTACTGGCGATACCGAAGAAGATATTTTTAACGATACGGTAAAAATGGTGCGTGGAAAAAGAGTAGATGGAATGATTGTTTTATATTCAAAAAGGGATGACAAGGTTGTTCCTTATCTAATTGAGTCAGGCATTCCTTTCGTTGTAATTGGTAATCCATTGAATGATTTAAGCAAAGTTACTTATGTAGATAACGATAATGTCTTAGCAACAAAGAGCGCGACAGAATATTTATTGAAACTCGGGCATCAAAAGATTGCTTTCATTGGCCAAGATACGCAGTTTGAAGTAGGCGAGGCCAGGCAAAATGGTTATGTACAAGCCATAAAAGAAGCAGGTTTGAAGGTATCTGAAGGCTATATGAAAAAGCTTCACTTTAGTCCTAGCGAGGGTACGAGAATTGTTTCAGAACTATTAGAGCTAACTGATCCACCTACTGCACTTGTTATTTCAGACGATTTACATGCATCTGTTGTTCTAACTGCATTAAGTAAACAGCAAATTAAAGTGCCAGAAGAGATGAGTATCATTAGTTTTAACGATTCTATCGTTTCTAAAATCTCAAATCCACCCTTAACGACAGTCGATACTCAAATTTATGAATTAGGGTATGAAGCAGCGAATTGTCTTCTTGAATTGGTTAAAGATCCTGAAGCTTATCGAAAAAGTGTGATTATCCCAACAGTCATTGTTGAAAGAGCATCATGTTCAAATGTAAGAGAATAAAATAAGATGAATACAGTCTTATTTTATTCATCAATGCAACCGATTGCACAGGGCGTTGCAAAGATGAAGAGGTGAAGCGTTGAACGTTACAGTATGGAATGAAAATCGTCATGAACAAAAAAATGCAGTTGTTTCAACTATTTATCCTGAAGGCATACATGGTGCGCTTGCATCCTTTTTAAAGCAAGATCATTCATATGTGCAAACCGCTACTTTGGATGACGCTGAAAACGGACTAACAGATGAAGTGTTAAAGCGTACAGATGTATTGGTATGGTGGGGACATCTTGCCCATGATGAAGTTGCAGATGAGGTAGTTGAGAAAGTAAAACAGCGTGTATATGAAGGAATGGGGCTCATTGTTTTACATTCAGCCCATTTCTCAAAAATATTTAAAGCATTAATGGGCACCTCTTGTGACTTGAAATGGCGTATTGCCGATGAAAAAGAACGTTTATGGGTGATCGATCCAAGTCATCCCATCGCTGAAGGTATTGGAGAATATATTGAACTAGAAAGAGAAGAAATGTACGGCGAACACTTTGACATTCCTACGCCGGATGAGCTTGTCTTTGTCAGCTGGTTCGAAGGGGGAGAAGTTTTTAGAAGTGGGGCTACATTTAAACGTGGAAAAGGAAAAATTTTCTATTTCCGACCTGGTCATGAAACGTATCCTACTTATCACAATAAAATGATTCAAAAAGTCATTCGTAATGCCGTTAACTGGGCTGGAACGCCAAACGTAAATACACCCGTATACGGAAAAGGCAACAACAATAGAAAAAATTAGAGGAAAGCGAGAGATATAATTATGTCAGTATTAAAGATTGGTATTATTGGTTGCGGTAGTATTGCACAAAATAGACACTTAGGGGAGTACGCGAATCATCAAGCGGTTAAAATCACTGCTGTATGTGACATCGTTGAAGAACGAGCGCAGAAGACAGCGGAAGCATATGGTGCTAAAGCGTATACAAGTTATGAAGAAATGTTGAAAGCTGAAAAGTTTGATGCAATTAGTGTTTGTTTACCAAACTATTTACACGCGCCAGTCTCGATAGCAGCACTGAATGAAGGGTGCCATGTCTTATGTGAAAAGCCTATGGCGACATCAATAGAAGAAGCAGATGAAATGATTGCTGCAGCAAAAAGAAATAAGAAAAAGTTGATGATTGCACACAACCAACGTTTTGTTAATTCGCATCAAAAAGCACGCGCTTTAATTGCTTCTGGAGAAATCGGCAAAATTTATAGTTTTAGAACTGCATTTGGACACGGTGGTCCAGAAGGTTGGAGCGTTGACGGAAAAGACAGCTGGTTCTTTAAGAAAGAAGAAGCTTTCATCGGGGCTATGGGTGATCTCGGGGTCCATAAGGCAGACTTGCTTCGTTACTTATTAGGAGAAGAGTTTGTTGAAGTTGCTGGTTTTATCGAGACAAGCGCTAAAGAAAACACCGATGTAGATGACAATGCAGTTTGTATATTAAAATCTAAGAGCGGCATCATTGGGACACTCGCAGCAAGCTGGGCTTATACAGCTGGGGAAGACAACGCAACAATTATATACGGAGAAAACGCAATTTTACGGTTAGAGGATGACCCAGATTATTCACTCATCGTTCAATATACAAATGGTGAAGTGACAAAGTATGAACTAGGTGCGATTCAGTCAAATGAATCAGGCGGTCAAACCAACTCACATACGATTGAACACTTTGTCGATGCAATCCTAAAGGATACGGAGCCACTCATAAACGGTGAGGAAGGTAAAAAATCTTTGAATGTCATTTTGGCTGCTTTGACATCAATGGAAACAAAACAATTCACGGTCATTCAATAATCAGTTGATCACTTTTCTAACAACATAAAATAGGAGGAATTAACTATGAAACTAGGCGTATTTGCAGTTTTATTTGCAGAAAAATCATTTGAAGAAATGCTGGACCATGTAAAAAGTCAAGGTGTAGAAGCCGTTGAAATTGGAACGGGTGGAAATCCCGGAGATGCACATTGTAAAATCGACGAATTACTTGCGAGTGAGGCCAAGCGTAAAGCGTATTTGGAGAAAGTACATTCACGTGGGTTAACGATAAGTGCGTTTAGCTGTCATAACAATCCAGTTTCACCGAATAAAGAAGAAGCAGAAACTGCGCATGAAACACTTGTAAAAACGATTAAACTTGCTGGCTTAATGGGTATACCTGTCGTTAACACATTCTCTGGAACACCAGGTTCTGATGAAGATGCCAAACAACCAAATTGGCCAATCTCACCGTGGCCGAACGAATATACGGATATCTATCATTGGCAGTGGGAAGAAAAGTTAATTCCGTACTGGAGAGAAATCGGTAAACTTGCAGAAGAACATGATGTGAAGATTGGGATTGAACTACACGGTGGTTTCTCTGTGCATACACCTTACACATTGCTAAAGTTACGCAATGCGACGTCACCAGCAATTGGTGCGAACTTAGATCCAAGTCATCTTTGGTGGCAAGGCATTGACCCTGTCGCTGCGATAAAAATCTTAGGAAAAGAAAATGCAATTCACCATTTCCACGCCAAAGATACATTTATTGACCAAGAAAACGTCAATATGTACGGACTCACAGATATGCAACCGTACGGGGATGTACAAACACGTGCTTGGACATTCCGTTCAGTTGGGTGTGGTCATAGCTTACAAGACTGGTCAGACATGATGAGTGCACTTCGTACTTACGGCTATGATTATGTTGTCAGTATTGAACATGAAGATCCATTAATGTCAATAGATGAAGGGTTTTCACGTGCGGTAACGAATTTAAAGTCAGTCATAATCAAAGATCAACCTGACGAGATGTGGTGGGTGTAAGATTAGGAATCTGCCATAACCCACAGGCTAATCCCTGTATGTTATGGCTATTCCACTCGTGTTTTTGAGTAAAAAGACCAATGAAAGACAGTGTTTAAGGACCTAGTCAATTGTCTTATTAAATAAGGAGTGATGATCATGAGAAAATTAGCCTTGTTATGTGTTACTTTATTAACAGGTGTTGTGTTGGCTGCTTGCGGAGGCACAGCAGACATGAATGAAACGAATAAAGATGGAGAACTCAAAATTGGCATTTCGTTACCTTCCGCTACACATGGTTGGATGGGTGCGTTAATAGATAGCGCGGAGAAACAAGCGAAAGAACTAAAGGATAGCGAAGGAATTAACTATGTCATGACGAACGCTACAGATCCAAACAAACAAGCGAATGACATAGATGATTTAATCGCCCAAAAAGTGGACGTGATCGTGATGCTTCCAATCGAATCAGCGGCATTAACGCCAATCGGTCAAAAGATAAAAGATGCGGATATTCCATTGGTCATCATCGATCGTGAGCTTGAAAACGATTCAGCTACAGTAGTCGTCAAAGGTGACAATGAAGGTATTGGTATTAATGCAGGTAAATACTTCATTGAACAATTAAATGGAACAGGAAAAGTTGTTGAAATTACTGGCCCACCGAGTTCAGTAACGGAACAACGCGGACAAGGATTTAAAGAAGCGATGGCAAGTGAACCTGGAATTGAAATCGTTGCTTCACAAAGTGGTGAGTTTTCAACTGAGAAATCATTAGAAGTTATGCAAAATATTTTACAAGCGCAACCAGAAATTGATGCTGTTTTCACACAAGATGATGGAATGGCATTAGGTGTTCTTCAGGCGATTAAAGAAGCGGGACGCGAGGACATCCAATTTATAACAGGAGCGGCTGGCGCAAAAGAGGTCTTTGAGAATATGAACGAAGACGGTTTGATAAAAGCTACGTTCTTGTATTCACCGACAATGGTCGCGGACGGGATAAAAATTGCTGCGAAAATTGCACAAGGGGAAGCGCCAGAAAAAGCGATGGTTGTTATAGAGGCTACGCAAGTAACGAAAGACAATGTGGATACGTATTACAATTCTGAGAGCAAGTTTTAACTGAATTCAGCAGAAGTCTCCCACTTCTATAAGTGTTGAGATGAATGCAGAATTTTTTCGATATCAGTGGGGGTTCAAACCCCGGCTGAATTAAGTTAAAGCCTCCGGCGGATGTCACGGATTTTTAAGGGAACAAGAAGGCAGTCTAAGTTCGCGACGTCCTGTCGCAACGACTGCATAGCCTACTTCCTGTAAGCCCCAGGCTCGAAAAAATCCGGACGCAATTACGCCAAGTCGCAATTGATTGAAACGAAGGGAAAACAGTAAGTAGTAAGACTGAATTCCCTTCTACTTTTAAAAAAAGGGGTCATTCTATGACAAATTCTTCATTCTTAACAATGAATCATATAGAGAAGTCTTTTTCAGGTGTCCCTGTGTTAAAAGATGTCTCTTTACATGTAGCAGAAGGAGAAATCCATGCTTTGCTTGGTGAAAATGGGGCGGGTAAATCAACATTAATGAATATACTTGGCGGCATTCATCGGTCTGAAAAAGGCTCGATTTTTATGAGCGGTCAAGAAGTGAAAATAACGGATCCAAGAACAGCACAACAATATGGAATTAGTTTCATTCACCAAGAATTGAACGTGGTTTCAGATTTAAAGGTCTATGAGAATATATTTTTAGGAACAGAGCTATGTAATAAATTTGGGTTTTTAGAAGTAGAAGAAATGTGTAAACAAACTAGTGCGATCACTGCCCAATTAGGTGTGACCATTAATCCGAAAGAATATGTACGTAATTTAGATGCCTCTTATAAACAATTAGTCGAAATATCGAGGGCATTATTACATAACGCTAAACTCATTATTATGGACGAACCAACATCGGCATTAGCTGAACATGAAGTTGAACAGTATTTTATACTCATGAAGAAATTAAAAGCTTCAGGTGTATCTATTATATATATATCGCATAAATTAAATGAAATTAAACAAATTTGTGATCGGTACACTGTCCTGCGTGATGGAGAAGTCGTGGGCACGGGATTGATTCAAGAAGACAACCTGAATACAATCACTAAACTTATGGTTGGAAAACCTATTATAGAAGATCGATATATGCATACGCATGAATTAGGGCCAGTCATTTTAGAAGTCGAGAATCTCACGAGTGATGGATTGTTTACAGACGTTAATTTTAAAGTGAGAAAAGGAGAAATCCACGGCTTTACAGGTCTCGCTGGTGACGGAAGAACGGAGTTATTTGAGAGTATATTTGGTTACAGAAAAAAATACACAGGAAACATAAAGGTGAATCAGAAAAAGCTCAAAATTGACCACCCGAAAAAGGCGCTGAATGCAAGGATCGGATTTGTGCCAAAAGATAGAAAAGAAACTGCAATCATTAAAGACTTAAGCGTTTTACACAATATGAGTTTAGCTTCTATCAGTCACTTTGAAAAATATGGGTTTATAAACAATCAGTTAGAAGAAGCGCAGTTTGAAACGTATAAACAACAATTAAATATTAAAGTACATGATCCCGACATCACAATTGATAAATTAAGCGGCGGCAATCAACAAAAAGTGATGATTGCCAAATGGCTTGAAGTAGATACAGATATATTAATTTTTGACAATCCGACACAAGGGATTGATGTTGGCGCTAAGCGAGAAATTTATCAACATATTGTGGCGTTGGCGAAAAAAGGAAAGGGAATTATTATCCTTTCTTCGGAAGCTTCGGAAATTTTGAAAATTAGTCATTCGATTCACGTAATGGCTCAGGGCAAAATTGTTGCTCAATTGAAGGCAGAAAAAACTTCAGAAGCTCAAATTATGAGGTATGCAACGGGCTCATATGGGGAGGGCGTAACAAGTGACCAATCATAATTTTAAAGACCAGCGTTTGACAATTAAAAAACCAGTGTTCAAAGCTCGTTTGTCTTGGCTGTGGTCAGAGTATAGTGTAATTCTTGCATTTATCATTATATTTATCCTTTCTTCATTCATCAGCCCACGATTTTTTGATATCCAAAATCAGTTTAATATATTGATGCAAGTTTCGATTATTGGGATTATTGCGCTTGGCATGACGGTGGTCATGATATCTGGTGGGATCGATTTATCGGTAGGTTCTGTTCTTGCGTTGACGGGTATTATGACCGTAATCACGTTAAATGCCACGGGCAGTATATTTATCGCGATTATTGTAGCATTTGCAGTGGGGACATTTCTGGGGCTTTTAAATGGGCTCATGATTGCAAAAGGTAAAATTGCTTCCTTCATTGCCACATTAGGAATGATGGCAGCGGCACGGTCAATTGCCTTATATATCGCGAATGGTGGAAGCATCTCGGGAGAAGTACCAGCTTTTACGACGATCGCGAATAGTAAAATTTGGATGATTCAATATCCAATACTCTTTTTCCTGTTAATGACGTTTCTTGTGTATATCCTGATGCATAAAACGCGTTTTGGTCGTTATGTGTATGCTATTGGGAGCAATGAAAAAGCGGCTCTTTTATCAGCGATTAGGGTTGACCGAGTGAAAATAGGTGTCTATAGTTTAGCCGGATTTTTAGTCAGTGTAGCAGCCATCATTGAAACGTCTAGGCTAAATTCGATTTCTTCATCTAGTTCTGGAATGTCTTATGAGTTAGATGCAATTGCGGCGGTTATTATTGGTGGAACAAGAATGACGGGTGGCAGGGGGAAAGTGATTGGAACATTTTTTGGTGTTCTAATTTTAGGCGTTATTAATAATATGATGAACTTAATGGATGTGTCGTCCTATTTACAAGGGTTTGTAAAAGGATTAATCATTATTATTGCCGTTTTATTTCAGAAAAGAGAATAACTTTACTGAGTTGCCACTTAAAATCCTTTTTTGCCTGAGTGTGAATCAACTGCAAAAAAGTGATTTAATCGGTATGTAAAAAGAGTCGTCATTTTATGTGATGAACTCTTTTTTTATGTGTGTTCATATAGGTCTTATGAAATTGCCTTAAATAATTGAAAACAAGAAATCAATGAATTATTCTTAACTATGAAGAGGTGTCCATATGACCTATCCAATTATTGTCGAAGAACATAGAGGCGGAAAATTAGAAAATACGCATCAAGGAATGATCTGCATTGTCAATGACAAAAAAGAAGTGATTTATCAAAAAGGCAATATCGCCAGTCATGTTTTTTATCGCTCTGCGATGAAACCCATTCAAGCGATCCCGATATTTTCAACCGGCATCATTGAAAAGTATCAGTTGAGCCAGCGAGAAGCTGCACTATTTACAGCTTCACAGCGCGGCGAATCCTATCATCAAGAAGCACTGATCAGTTTACTAGGAAAACTGGGGTTATCAGAAAGCTCGTTAATTTGTGGTGAAAGTTATCCCTTAAACGATGAACCGAAAGAACAATATCTTTGGCATCACAAAGAAAAGAGAAAATTATTTCATAATTGTGCCGGCAAGCATTTGGGTTTTCTTGCTTACGCAAAGGAAAAAGGACTTGATCTACATAGCTACGCTGACGCAAATCATCCATTGCAACAAGAGATTTTGGCACAAGTAGCCAGTTTATCTGAAACGTCTATCGAGAATATTCATGAAGGTGTAGATGGTTGTGGGGCGCCAGTATATGGTGTGCCGCTGAAGAATATGGCGATTTCCTATTTGAAATTTGCGGCACCTGACTTATTCCAAAATAAAGAAACAGCTCAGGCGGTGGTTAAAATTGGGGAAGTGATGCATGAACACCCAGAAATTGTCGCATCACATAATTTCATCTGTACGGTGCTTCTGCAAGATCCGAATATCATTGCAAAGGGTGGGGCGCAAGGTGTGTATTGTCTCGCCTTGAAAAAAGAACGCATCAGTATTGCAGTAAAGGTGATGAGTGGTTCTGAATTGGTGTGGCCAGTGTTGATCGCAGAAATCCTTAAGAAGTTAACTTACAGCAATCCACAAACAATTGAAAGGTTACTGGCGATCCGTTCAGAAGATATACTCAATGACAATGGCATCCCAATTGGTGAAACGAAAGTAAAATTATAAGGATTAGAAAGACATTGTAGGTCAATTCATTTCATCTACAATGTTTTTTTGCGTTTTCGTCATAGAACCTCTTACTAATTAATATAGTTAATGGAGTTAGAGAATCAACGGATTTTACTTACAACTGAAAATAGTTCATTTGTAAGTTGTAATCGATTACATCTTTATCGCTAAATCCAAGATACAAAAATTAAATTGAAGTTCGCAGAAGAACTTATTTAATTTTGTAGCTTTCAAATTAAATTTGTAAACGATTACATTGGAGGAAACGAATGCTAAGAAAAAAATGGATAGGTGGTGAATTTTTGGGAAATAGTATAAGCCTTTGATTCTATTAAATGGTGAGCAGCAATACCAAGACTTATCTTGCCAACGTATTAGATTGAAATAGGAAAAGTAGTGTTGAGATACTTTATTGAAAAGAAAAACCTGTACTTTACATCTTTTTTTAAAAAATGGGGGTTTTAAATGTGAAAAAAATATTGTTTATGGTGATTGCCAGCTCATTGATATTCCTAGTTGCATGTGGAAATAAAAAAACAACAGAAACAAAAGAAGTGGCCGATAAAGCGGATCAAGTAGTTGAGTTCTGGCACATTGAAACTGGTGAACGAGAAAAGATATACGAGGAAGCTGCGCTTGAATTTGAAAAGGAAAATCCAGGTGTGAAGGTGAAATTAACACGTTTTCCAAATGATTCATATAAGGAAAAATTATCTGTTGCAATGGCTGGTGGCGAAGTACCCGATGTGTTTCAGAGTTGGGGCGGGGGATGGCTTAAAAATTTTGCAGATGAGGGAAATGTATTAGACATTACGGCTGATGTGGAAGAAAATCATTTTAATCAGCTAACTTTAGATAATTCAACGTATGACGGTAAAGTTTATGGATTACCAATGGGGTTAACGATCGATGTTGTCTTTTATAATAAAGAGATTTTTGACGAATATGGCTTAGTTCCACCAAAAACGTTTGATGAATGGCTTGAAATAATTGACATTTTAAATGAAAACAACGTGATTCCAATCGCATTAACAAACAAAACGAAATGGCCAGGCGCTTACTATTTTATGAATTTTGCTGCACGTGTAGGCGGACCTGAATTGTTTAATAATGCATTAAACCGTCAAGGCCAAGGATTTGATGATCCTGCGTATGTTGAGGCTGGTAAGTATATCCAAGAACTAGTAGAGCGAAATGCATTTAACCCAGGATTTAACGGTGTTCCATACGATGAAGGACAAGGGCGTCAATTATTATATTCTGGTCAGGCTGCAATGATGGATATGACAATCTCGATGGTAAACGATATTAGAAATGAAGCACCAGACTTTGAAGAAAAAGTAGATTTCTTCCTTTTCCCTACAGTTGAGGGTGGAAAGGGTGACCAAACACAAGTTGGAGGATCTGCATCTCCCGTATTCTCCGTTTATGAGGAAAGTGAGGTTGCCGAGTTATCGATAAACTATATTAAACATCTTACGAATAAAGAAAGAGCCTATGAATATGTTGAACGTACAGGTTCTTTGAGCGCAGTTGCAGGTGTACCACCCAAAAATCCATTAGTGAAAAGGTTTTTTGAAGTGACTGAAAATGCGACACATATTCAAATGCCTTATGATCAAACTTTACCTCCAGAATTAGGAGAGTTGCATAAGGATACGACCCAGGCGCTGTTTGCTTTAGATATGACACCAGAAGAAGCAGCGAAAAAGATGGAAGAAAAAGCCTCTCAACTATTAGACTAAACTAGGATGTGGGAGATTTACTACGCTCCCAATCTTGTTTTATTGTTTTTCATAAAAGGGGGAGGCATTTTGAAAGGAAATCCAACGGTAATTGATTCTGAAGCAATTAATAACAACCATACAGCAAAGATCAAAAAGTATAGAAAAATGATAACAATTCTCCTGTTTCTTGCACCTGCGCTAATTGTCTATGCGCTATATGTGATTTACCCAATCATAACTACATTTGGCTACAGCCTTCATGATTGGAATGGCATCAGTGATAAAGTTTTTATTGGTTTGACAAATTATAGTAGGCTGCTTAGTGATGAAGTATTTTGGATCTCTTTAAAAAACAATATTTGGGTAGTCATTGCCTCCGTTTTTGTTCAAATCCCATTAGGCTTGTTGATGGCCTTATTACTTTTTGCACCAATTAAAGGGATTCGCTTATTTAACGGCATTTATTTTATTCCTTTTCTCATGTCAACAGTTGCTGTTGGTATGTTATGGGGGCTGATGTTTGATCCGATTAATGGAACGATTAATCAACTAATTAATTTACTAGGATTTGAAAACGTTGCTTGGTTAAGTCAAAAAAACACGGCGATCTTCTCAGTGCTTTTGGTAATTGTCTGGCAGTTTGCACCTTTTTATATGATTCTCTTTAAAGCAGGGATTGTTGGAATAGCAGAAGATATGTATGAAGCGGCGGAAATCGATGGTGCGAATTATATTCAAAAGTTCAGGAAGATCACTTTGCCATTATTAATCCCTACAATTGTTACCTCGTCGATCCTGGCAATTGTTGGCTCATTAAAGTCATTTGACTTGTTTTATATTATGACCGGTGGTGGACCAAATCATGCTACGGAGATACTAGGTACATATATGTATAAACAAGCTTTTGTGAATTTCAATATGGGCTATGGCAGTTCGATTGCTTTTGTGATGTTTTTAATTGCATTGGTTGTCGTCATCATTATTCAATCCCTCGACGCTTATCGAAAAAAGAGAGGTGATTCTCTATGATTGTTTTCACTAAAAGAGGTTTATTATATTTACTTGCGTTGGTTTTACTATTATTTACTGGTTATCCATTTGTTTATATGATATCGACAGCCCTAAAAAGCCAACCAGAATTTTATGAAGCACCATTTGCTTTGTTTTCATCAGTTAACTTTGAAAACATTTCAGCAATTTTTGAAATGGGCTTGACTAAGTACTTCACCAATAGCGTATTCATCACAGTCATATCAGTTTTTGCTGTTATATTGTTTGCTGCAATGGCTAGTTATCCTTTAAGCAGGATGAGTTTTAAGTTGAATCGTTTTATCTATACACTTTTTATCGCAGGAATGATGTTACCGATTCATGCAACACTTATCCCGATATTCAAGCTAACACAAACTTTGGGACTGTATGATAACTTATGGGCTTTACTAGGCCCTTATATAGCCTTTAGTTTACCAATTTCCATATTCATCTTAACCCAATTCATGCGTGATATACCTGTCTCTTTAGAGGAAGCAGCAGAGTTAGATGGGGCTTCACACTTTGATAAGTTTTGGAAAGTAATTTTACCTATGGTTACACCAGCCTTGATGACGGTATTAATCTATAACTTTATTCATCTGTGGAATGAATTTGTTTTCGCGCTTGTATTAATCTCTACACCTGAAAAAATGACATTGCCACTGGGCTTACAAAACTTTAAAGGAGAGTTTTCCGTTAATATACCTGGACTCATGATGGCTTTGACATTAGCAAGTATCCCAGTATTACTAATTTATTTGTTTTCACAAGAGAAGGTTACCACTGGTCTAGCAGGCGGTGCAGTTAAAGAATAAACCTAGCTTGTTCAAGAAGAGGTGATGAATTTGGATAATTCCATTAGTCTTATCAAGTCAATGTACGATATATGTGATTGGATTATGAGATTCACCGTAATAAATATGCTTTGGATGATTCTTAATCTTCCTATTTTATTACTAGTGAATTCACTGGATTTCACTAGTTTACAAAATCAATATTCAGTATTAATAGCCCTTGTCTTATTGATGCCGATCCTATTTTTCCCTTCGACAGCAGCGATGTTTGCATCAGTTAGGCAGTGGGTTATTCATGGGACAATTAGTCCTTTGTTAGGATCTTATTGGACCTATTTTAACGAGAGCTATAAAAAGAGCTTTCTTGGGGGGATTATTTTAACAGGTGTATGGGGAATTTTAATCGCTGATACTTATTACTTTATTGCTGAAAATAGTATGTTGCTCTATGCGGTCATCGTGATGGGTGTACTTTTATTTACTTACACGATGAATTTCCTCTCTGTTTTAGTACATTATGATCTTAAATTAGGCATGTTATTAAGGAATGCGTTACTCGTTACCGTAGGGAACCCTGTGTTAGTACTACTGATTACAAGTGGTAGTATTTTAATTTTATATGCAAGCTTCTACATTTTATTATTTCTACTACCCATATTCACGGGTGTCTTCATTAGTTACTTGTCTTTCTTCCTCTTTCATAAAATGTATCTTAACGTAATCAGCACTCTGTGACGCTATTTCCTGAAAACTTAATCCGCTATAAAGATTTAATAGTTCGTTTGTAAGTGTTTGATTTATTCTGTTAATTCGTTTGACAAATAAGGGGAAGCTAGTAATATATGAATTGTAATCGATTACATCAGTGTATTTGAAAGTAGGCAATGAGGATGGCGACCATACAAGATGTTGCACGAATGGCGGGTGTTTCGACAGCGACTGTTTCGAGAGTGGTCAATAATCGACAGCTCGTATCCGAGAAAACCGCGTTGAAAGTAGAGCAAGCAATTACAGAACTCAATTATGAACCAAGTGTATTGGGACGGAATTTAAGAACGTCAGAAAGTCGGTTATTGCTTGTTTTAATCCCAAGTATTGCGAATCCATTTTATACGGAAATCATTAGAGGGATTGAAGACGCGGCGATTGACCAAGGATATAATATTTTACTTTGTGAAACGGGGTCAGACCCTAAAAGAGAAGACATTTATATGAATTTAGTTCGAAATCGTATGGCAGATGGGATCATATCCATGGATCCAGCGGTTAATAAAGTCAGATTGGTAGAATTGGCCAAAAATCATCCCATTATACAATGCAGTGAATACGATAAAGACGGCGTGATTTCCTACGTCACAATTGATAGTGAATTAGCAGCCTATGATGCTGTAACGTATTTACTAGAACAAGGCCACCGAAAAATTGGGTTTATTAATTCGGACAATCAATACTTATATGCGCGTGATCGATACAGTGGTTATGTGAAAGCACTTGGAGAATTTGACTTATCGATTCATAAAGATTGGATTGTTCATGTAGAGCGGGTTGGATTTGAAGACGGTCAACTGGCAATGGCAAAGATTTTAGCGACTGAAGATAAGCCTACAGCAGTATTTGCAGATTCAGATATGTTAGCGGTTGGCGCATTAAAAGAAATTCATAAACATGGGCTCACTGTTCCACAAGATATTGCTTTAGTCGGCTTTGACAACATTGAATTTTCAGCGATGTCACAGCCAACTTTAACGACTGTTTCACAACCGATGTACCAAATGGGAAAGGAATCAGCGATGATGCTCATTCATAAGATTAAAGGCATGCCGATCGATAATGTTGTCTTGGCGCATGAATTGCTCATTCGGGAATCAACATAATCATTACTCGTTATCATGTAAACGATTACATCATAACGAGTGGTGTTAAAAAAGGGAGAGAATGATATGAATAACAGACCAGTAGCTTTACAAATGTATTCACTACGTGATGAATGTGAGAAAGATTTTCTTGGTACGTTGGCTAAAGTAGCAGACATGGGCTATGACGGTGTTGAGTTTGCAGGTTACGGTGGCTTGGCAGCGAATGCATTGAAAAAAGAATTAGACCGTCTTGCCCTCAAGGCAGCTTCAAGTCATGTGCCGATTACAACATTGGAGCAAGCGGATGAATTAGAAGCAATCATTCAGTACCAACAAACCATTGGTAGTAAAAATATTGTCTGTCCCTATCTTCCAGAGGAAAGAAGAACGAAGGAAGATTATTATGACCTCATTCCGATTTTAAATAAAGTTGGGAAACGTTGTTTTGAAGCAGGCATTAACTTCTCTTATCACAACCATGATTTCGAATTAGTTGCATTAGAGAATGGAGAAATTCCACTTGAACTATTGCTAAGGGAAACAAATGCAGAGTGGGTACAAACGGAGTTGGACGTTTATTGGTTAACAAAAGCTGGTGAAGATCCAGCTGAGTGGATTAGACGCTATCACAACAGAACGCCGCTTGTGCATTTAAAAGACATGACAACTGACGGGGAACAATTCTTCGCAGAACTAGGAACAGGTGGCGTGGATCTAGCTAGTGTTTTAGCGCAGGCGAGCCAATCGAATGTGGAGTGGTGGGTAGTCGAACAAGACCAAAGTAGGCGCAAGCCACTTGAAAGCGTGAAAATGAGTCTAGATTATTTGAAAAAGAAATTGGTTGAAGGGAGACTAAAATTCTGAGGAGGAATGTAGAGATGAGTAAACTAAAAGTAGGCGTAATTGGGTGCGGGAGTATTGCACAGTTCCGTCATCTTCCAGAATACGCAGCAAATAAGAACGTAGAAATTGTTGCAGTATGTGACCTCGTTGAAGACCGGGTCAATGAGACGGCAGAGAAATATCAAGCCAAAGCCTATACAAATTATGAAGACTTACTTGCAGATGACACAATCGACGCAATTAGTGTTTGTTTACCAAACTACCTACATGCACCTGTTTCGGTTGCAGCCTCAAACGCGGGCAAACACGTACTCTGTGAAAAACCGATGGCGACTTCCAAAGAAGAAGGCCTTCAAATGATTGAGGCTGCCCGTCAGCAAAATAAAAAACTCATGATTGGGCATAATCAACGCTTTGTCGCTTCTCATGAAAAAGCGAAGGCACTCATTGCAAGCGGTGAATTAGGGAAGATTTTCAGTTTCCGTACTGCCTTTGGACATCCTGGACCAGAAGCGTGGAGCGT
>JARIDM010000217.1 GCA_029263945.1 Sporosarcina sp. | reverse complement strand
GAAGCTGAAGGACAAATAAAAGCCTATGAAATTGTGGGTTCTTATTGTCCTGGTTCCTATGACCTGAGCATTGACGGACGTAAATTTGCTGGTATTTCTCAGCGCAGATTACGAAAAGGCATTGCGGTACAAATCTATCTTTGTGTCGAAGGAAGCGGTGCAGCCCGTGCAGAATTAATTCGTGATTTGTATGAAATAGGGTTGCAAGGCGAAGAGACGAAGTTTTCTTATCCAGTGATCCGGCCTGAAGTCATGGCCTCCCTGGAAGAATTACTGGGCTTGGAGCTAACGGTGGGAGAGGTCGTCGTACGTATTCAACACTTATTAGAGCTTTTAGCAGATGAGGTTGTTGCTGAGGGACTTCAAACTGAAGAAATGGCACTTTACGAATTTTATCTGAAGCGCGTCGTGGAACGAAATAAAAAAATGTTACTGTAAAAGGTTGAATTTCATAAAACCACTATGCCGATACAATATAGAATTGGAACGGTTTACGCTGGTTCTGAAATTGCCTAAAATAAAAGAACCGCCCGTTAACTCAACGGCGGTTCTTTTTGTACGAGATTCCCATTTTGCTCCATTGTGAAAATCGGTGCGCTACGGTCTTCGTCATTTAACGTAACGAGCCTTCTTGCGCGGTTCATTATTTGAACGAACTGCTCATAATCGGAGCGAATGGTTTCATTTTCTTCCTTAAGTGTTAGGATTTCTTTTTCAAGCTTTTCAATATGTTCATTCGCAGCTTTTGCTGTTTGGCGCCAACGCAAGGATTCAACATCGCCGCCGCCCGTGTGGTGGAGACGAACCAAGTACGCAATTACAGTATCCATAGATAATGCAGAAAGTGGAATGGCCACTTTGTTTTCTTCATGACTTCCTTGCGTAGGCGTATACAATTGTTGACCGCGGCGTTTAAAATCAGTGCCTAGCATGCGCATCGCTTGTTTGCGTTCTTTTTTTGCGGCTTCTAATTCTTGTTCATAAGTTTGTCTAACGACAGCATTCCATCTAAATCCACAAGCAGCGGCTGTTCGATTGAGTGCATCTCCGACCTCTTCAAATGCAGAGAGTTGAGTGCTGCCTTCCCGAACGTGCCTGAGCACCGTATCCGCCAATAAAATATCATTTTCTTCCATCCAAGCATCCTGTCTAACTTTCACCATTGTCTTTCCTCCTGCCATGTTGATAGTTTCTATATCTATCTATGGCTAGTGTGGACATGCGCTTCCTATTTTATTCACTCTTAAACTAATTTCTTTAAATATCAACGGACACGACCAATTAAAGGAGAAATTATTTTTTATTCGTTAATGTTGCTGGAATAGCTGTTGATCGTAGCGAGAATCGGCGACTGTGGCGTAGCTCAACATGGTTCGAGTATTCTATTTGATAGAACAATCATGACCTTAATTCATTGAAATACGATCGTTTTTATCATTACACTTTCGAGAGACCCTATTTTTGAGTACAATAAAGAGAAGTCGTTTATGGAGGTGTGAAATGGGTTATAAAAATGAAAAACTAATAGAGGAAAAAGTCTTTAAAGATCCAGTGCACCGTTATATACACGTTCGTGACAAAGTCATCTGGGATGTTATAGGAACCCGGGAATTCCAAAGACTCCGTCGGATTAAACAGCTTGGGACGACATATCTCGTGTTTCACGGCGCAGAGCATAGTAGATTTCACCATTCGCTCGGCGTATATGAAATTGTGCGTCGGATTATAGACGATGGCTTTAGTGGCAGACCTGAGTGGGACGGGGAAGAGCGACTCGTTACCCTTTGTGCGGCGTTACTGCATGATTTAGGTCATGGTCCTTTTTCACATGCATTTGAGAAAGTGTTCGATTTGGACCACGAAGAATTTACACAAGCCATTATTCTAGGCGATACCGAAGTGAATCAGATTTTGCGCCGTGTGTCAGCTGAATTTCCACAAAAAGTATCAGATGTGATTGGGAAAACCTATCCCGATAAGCTTGTTGTCAGTCTTATCTCCAGCCAGATTGACGC
Organism: Sporosarcina sp.; assembly: GCA_029263945.1. GTDB lineage: Bacteria > Bacillota > Bacilli > Bacillales_A > Planococcaceae > Sporosarcina. The sequence goes on along the minus strand of JARIDM010000217.1, from coordinate 8,883 downwards.
AGATCGCATGGATTATTTACAAAGAGACGCTTATTTTACAGGGGTATCTTATGGTCATTTTGATATGGAACGAATTTTACGTGTCATGCGACCATCGGAAGACCAAGCCGTCGTCAAATCTACTGGTATGCATGCGGTGGAAGATTATATTATGAGCCGCTATCAAATGTATTGGCAAGTGTATTTTCACCCCGTATCGAGAAGTGCTGAAGTCATTTTGACGAAGATTTTACATCGGGCGAAGTACCTCTATGAAACGGGCTATACGTTTAAACAAGTGCCGTCTCACTTTCAAACTTTTTTTGACCGTACATTTGAATTGGAAGATTACATTTCGCTAGATGAAGGAATTATGACAACCTATTTTCAAATGTGGACAAAAGAACCAGATTGGATTTTAAGTGATTTAAGCATGCGTTTCTTAAATCGTAGACTCTTTCAATATGTGGAATTTAATCCTGCAGATGAATATAAAAAATTGCGTAAGCTAGAAAAACTATTTAAAAAAGCTAATGTTGACCCAGAATATTATCTCGTTGTCGATTCATCGTCCGATTTGCCGTATGATTTTTATCGACCTGGTGAGGAAAATGAACGGTTGCCGATATTTTTAAGAATGCCTAACGGGGAATTGAGTGAAATCTCAAGGTCATCGGATATTGTAGATGCGATTTCGGGAAAGAGAAGAACAGATCATAAACTCTATTATCCAGAAGACTTGTTGGAAGAAGGAAAAGGTGATAATCCTTTATACCTACAGATTTTACAACTATTAAAAAACTAGAAAGGGTGGAGACCTTGCTACAAGAGCACGCAAAAATTGTGCAGTTTATTTCATTGGCAGAAGAAGTAACGGGACGAAAAAAGCTTCAAAAAATGATATTCATCGCAAAGAAAATGCGGTTTCCTTTTAAAGAGAAATTTGAACTGCGCATGTATGGGCCTTATTCAGAAGAATTAACTTTACGCATAGAGGAATTATGCCAAATGGGTTTTTTGCAAGAAGCATGCATTGACAAAGGATCCTATGTTCAATACAAATATCATGTGTCAGGTGAAGGGACACATTTCCTTGAAATGGCGCAACCTGCACCTTCTGAGTTGAAAGGTTTTATTCAACAAATGAGTGCCAAGTCATCCCGATTCCTGGAACTTGTGTCGACACTTTTATTCTTTGATCACCTTACTAAAGAAGAACAAATTGATAAAGTACATATTGTGAAACATAAATTAAAGTTCTCAACGTTGGAAATGGATACTGCATTTGATTTTATTCACCAATTAGAACTTCAAGTTGCAAAATAAAGAAACTGTCCAGTCAATTTATCAAGAGGCGACTGGGCAGTTTCTTTATTTATTGATCACTTAGACGCTTTCCAGCGATGGCATAGTGACTTTTAGGCATTTCTTCAATAAAGACCACTACTTTTTCAGCAGGTGCACCTGTTGTTTCAGCAACGGCTTCTGTTACTTTTTCACAAAGTGCACGCTTCTGTTCGTCAGTCCGTCCTTCGAGCATTTTCACAGTTACATATGGCATTTTCTTTTCCCTCCCCCATTATTTCCAGTATACTAAGAATATTAGCAGAGTTGGAGGGGTAAACAAAATGGATAATGAACAAAAGCCAAAATCAAAGTTAGGTTTTACAATTATAAAAGACGATCCAACAGATGGGCATAAAGGGTTCGGAATTGGTTCGTTGTCATTAGAAAACGTCTCGCCAGTTGTCATAGATGTTGAAGCGCAGGTTGCAACGATTGAAATTGGTGCGATGCACGCAAGAAGTCCGTTAGAGCGTGGGATTAAGTTTTTACCCACACGTGAAGAATCGGCAAATGGTAAGCAATATTGGTTGATTTGGGTAACGATTGACTATAAAGAAGAAGGCCCATACTATTCAGGGGTTACAGCTTGTGAAATGGTCATTGACCGTTCAATTCGCCGAGGATACAAGAATTTTGTTGAGCATATGAATAAAATGGATCGCTCTATGAAGGGTTATATCATGGTTGACGAGATGGATGCGTCATCGAAAAAGGTTTTAGCGACGTTTTTAGAAACACATAACAAGGAGTTATGGGACCGAAGTTCAGCCGAATTACATGACGGTTTAGGTCAATAAAAGAGATTGGTTTTCAATGTTTTTTATCAAGAGAGTTGAATGTCAGTCCGAAACGCAGTACACTGTATTATAGCTTGCTCATGTAAGCTAGGACAGTCAAGAAGGTGTCTTTCTTCGAGTGAGGTTGTCAAACCAACCCAAGCGCGATAACTTTACGCTGGAGATACGCCCGATTGACAAGAAAGCTCCCTTTCCCGCTAATAAACGGGAAAAGGAGCTTTTTTAATTTGGGACGCCGTGTGCGTTCCAGCTTAATCAAAGAAAGAAAACGGGAAGAGGTTCAGTCCTTTTTCTTTTTTTCCTGTCGAGCGAAGTTCCAACAGGGACTTATCTGTACATAGTTTTTCGGGAATGTCTTTGTCTTTTACATACATTAACCTTTGGCGCTCGCATTCGGCTACGGCGAGTCCACCCGTCTCCACGTCCACAATGACGCTGGTGACTCCTTTTGGTGGGAGGAAAGGTTGCGCAGATTGACCACGATGTGCCGTTTCCATAAATTCAATCCAAATTTTCTTAGAGGCTGCCTGATCTGCAGCGTCTTCAAGTTGTTTTCCTACGTCAAAACCAGTCCAAACACCAGCAGTTAGGGAGGGTGAATAGCCAATGAGGTATTGATCGGAAATCGTCGTCCCTGACTTAGCGGCGTAGGGTCTCGTTTGTTTTGGCCGCATTGAAAGTCCAGTTGCCGATGAATAATCATTGAATACAGGATCAAACATACCCGTTAAAAGATGGGTAAGAATAAAAGCATCTTGTTCGGAAATGACTTGCTTTTTCTTCGTCTTTTTCCGCTCGTAAACAACTTTACCTTCCGCATCCATGATTGAAATGATTGTACTCGGCTGCACTTCAACGCCACCTGCGGCAATTCGACTGAATGCATTTGTCATATCTGCTAACGTTACTTCAGTAGTTCCAAGTGCAGTGGCGGGCAATGCTGGTAAAGTCGCTTCAATGCCAAGTCGTTCCGCCATATTTTGAAAGTTTTTATACCCGATTTCTTCAAGTGTTTTCACTGCGAAGATATTATCTGAAATGGCCAATGCCTGCGCGAGTGAAATTGGATGGTCAGCAAACTTTCCGTTCACGTTTTTGGGTTCATATGATTCTCGGCCGTCATCGTAAGTAAAAATTGTTTTTTCAGGCATTATAAACGTAAGGGGGTTAAAACCATTTTCGAGTGCCGCTGCATATAAAATCGGTTTAATGGCAGAACCGGGTTGCCGTTTTGCTTGCGTTGCACGATTAAATGGACTTTTTCCGTAATGGGTCCCACCGACTAACGCCGTGATGTCGCCACTTTTAGGATCCATAGACATGAAACCGATTTGCAGTTCACTATCAGGCATCCATTTTGTAATAACATCCTCTGCCGTTTGTTGGTGATGCGGATTTAAGGTTGTTCGAATCGTCCACCCTCCTTCTGCAGGATGTCGACCTTTAGTTGAAAGGATTTTTTCTGTTTCTCGCCACACTTCGTCCAAAAAGTAAGGGGCCACTCGCTTTTTATCTGCCCATTCTTCTGCTTTCAAGACAATTTTTGTCTGAAGGGCGCGTTCTTTTTGGCTTTCGGTAATATACCCCTGGGCCTTCATCAGGGATAACACCACTTCTTTTCGGGCGGTCGATTTCTCAGGTTGGTCAATGGGTGAATAAGCTGAAGGTCCTTTTGCAATTGCAGTGATCACTGCAGATTCCTCAAGCGTTAACTCCTTTGCTGACTTTGCAAAATAAAACTTGCTTGCTGCTTCAACGCCGTACATGCCATGTCCAAAGTAAATCGTATTTAAGTAGCCTTCTAAAATAACGTCTTTATCATAAAAACGTTCGATTCGGTAAGCAAGTAAGGCTTCGTTTGCTTTACGTTTCCACGTTTTTGCGTGTGATAAATAGAGATTCCGGGCATATTGCTGTGTGATGGTACTCGCACCTTCCGCTTTACTCTGTGTTTTTACATCTTTTAAGATAGCTCCAGCTATTCGTTTATAATCAAAACCATGATGCTTGTAAAAGTTTCGATCTTCTGTTGCGACAAACGCATCGAGTAAAAAAGGTGAGACATCCTCTAACCCGACCCAATAACGACGTTCAGCAGCAAAATGATCCCCGACTTGTTTCCCATCTTTATCGAGGAAAACAGAAGCTTTTGGTACGCTGAGCGAAGGTGCACCTGTGATTTGTGCATAGAGCATTAGGCCACCAATCAGGGTAAGTGAAGAAGTAATGGCAGTGATGGTGAGTAAAATGGACCGTCGCCAAAACAGGCGCTTTTTTTTCTTTTTCACGTAATCTGTCCGCTGCATACGATCCCTTCCCGTCCGAGTTATGATTAGTAGATAGTATGAGACGAATCGAGTGAGATTAAACGGACTTAATTTCAATTAATTTAAATAAATGACAGAGGATAATGGAATGTAGTGCAAAAGAAGGCTATAATGAGAAGATATTTTACATTGTAAAGTGAATCCATTTCAAAACTACCCCAGCAATAAGCTGATGGTTTATTAATAAAAGGACGGTGAAGGTAATGGACGCGTTGCACCTCGATCGACCTGTAGCCATTCGACTCCATTCGTCTATTCAACATCCAGGACAGGCTAAAGAGACGCATGAAATACAAACAACAGGCAGTTATATTGAAAAAGCAGGGATTGCTTATTTGAAATTTGTCGAACAACAAAATGATGATGCGATTCAAACGACCGTTAAAATGGGGAATGAACAGGCGTTAATTATGCGGTCAGGTCCGCTTAACATGCGCTTACCTTTTTTAAAGGATGCAGAACGGCCAGGGGCGTACAAAAATGCCCAAGCCAATTTAAAACTACGCGTGAGAACGAAGCATCTTGAATCTATAAATGAAACAACATCAACTGAAGGACGTTTTTCAGTACACTACGAACTTTATACCGCAGATTCGTTACTTGGAAAATATGAACTTTCTATTACATATTCGGAGGGAATAAAATGAACGCAGTCGAGCAAATTCAACAAAAAGTAAAAGAAGCACTTCATCAGGCGGTGTTAAAAGCAGCGCTTGTAGAAGAAAGCACAATGCCACAAGTATTATTAGAGACACCAAGAAACAAAGAAAATGGTGATTACGCAACGAATATTGCGATGCAGCTTACAAAGTTAGCGAAAAAGCCACCGCGTGTCATTGCGGAAGCCATTATTGAAGCGATTGACAAAGAAAGTGCGTCAATTGAAAAAATCGAAGTTGCGGGTCCTGGTTTTATTAACATCACGTTAAACAAAGACTATTTACAAGAAGTGGTGAAGACCGTCCTGCTACAAGGCGCGGAATATGGACGTACGAATTCAGGAAACGGCGAAAGAATTCAAGTAGAGTTTGTTTCTGCCAATCCAACAGGAGATCTCCACTTAGGCCACGCACGCGGTGCATCGGTTGGGGATTCTCTATGTAACGTCCTAGATTTTGCAGGATATGATGTGGAACGTGAATATTATATTAACGACGCAGGAAACCAAATTGACAATTTAGCACGATCTGTTGAAGCGCGCTATTTCCAAGCACTTGGCGAAGATGTGGACATGCCGACAGACGGCTATCATGGAAAAGACATTATTGGCATCGGAAAAACACTTGTAGAGAAATACGGTGATCAATACAAAAATGTGACCGCGCAAGAGCGCTATGACTTTTTCCGTTCATACGGCTTAAACTATGAACTCGAGAAATTAAAAACAGACCTTTCCAATTTCCGTGTCGTTTTTGATAATTGGTTCTCTGAATCAACATTATATGGCAGTGGGAAAATTGAAAGTGCGCTTCAGAAGCTACGTGAAAACGGCCATATCTTTGAAGAGGATGGTGCCACTTGGTTCCGTTCAAGAACATTTGGAGATGACAAAGACCGTGTGTTAATTAAAAAAGACGGTTCTTTCACTTATATTTTGCCGGACATTGCGTATCATGAAGACAAAATTCAACGTGGTTTTGACAAACTGATTAACATTTGGGGTGCGGACCACCACGGGTACATTCCGCGGATGAAAGCGGCGATAGAAGCGCTCGGTTATGAAAAAGACACGCTTGAAGTCATCGTTTCGCAAATGGTTCACCTCTATAAAGATGGGGAGCGCATGATGATGAGTAAACGTACGGGTAAAGCAGTTACGTTACGTGAACTTGTTGAAGAAGTTGGCCTAGATGCCGTGCGTTATTTCTTCGTCATGCGTTCAGGCGATACGCAAATGGATTTTGACCTTGACCTTGCCGTATCCGAATCAAGTGAAAACCCAGTCTATTATGCACAATATGGGCATGCACGAATTTCATCGATTATCAATCAATCCAAAGAGTTAGACATGGAAGCATCCACTGATCATGTTGACTTGTTAACAGCTGAACATGAAATTAATTTATTGAAGAAAATAGGAGACTTCCCACAAGTCGTTGCAGATGCGGCGAAATTCCGAGGGCCACATCGTATTGCAACCTACATTCAAGAAGTTGCAGCAGCTTTCCACTCCTTCTACAATGCTGAAAAAGTATTGAATGTAGAAAATCGTGAACTATCCGAAGCACGTCTTGCCTTAGTGACCGCAACACGTACGACGATTGCCAATGCACTAAGATTAATAGGTGTTTCTGCACCAGAAAAAATGTAACTCGATTTGTGCCGCTACGATTTGAATGCGTAGCGGTTTTTTGGTGGCTAAAATCGGCGATACGCCCAATTAAGTTGAAAATCGCCCAATTAAGGTGAAATACGCCCAATTAATGCAGAATCCGCCCAATAAAACAAAAAATCGCCCAAATAAATTATATTTCGCCCAATTAAGTCGCAGTCGCGTCAATCAACCTCCATGTACGTCTCTCGACACGTACGAAATTTGTAGTATACTGAAGGTTGAAGAAAAATTACAGTCCAAACATAAAGGTGCTTTGTCATAGAAGACGAAGTTAAAAGGGAAATCGGTTCAATGCCGATGCGGTCCCGCCACTGTATGTGCGAGTAGATTGCCAAAAAAGTCACTGGAAGAAATTCTGGGAAGGCGCAATCTATGATGACCACAAGCCAGGAGACCTGCCTTTATGAATTGCCCAAAAACCTACGAGGATTAGGATTGATGGAAATCGGCTTATTTTCGATGCCTAGGTTTTCACAACGCCAATCCCTTCGTTATGCAACGGGGGATTTTTATTTGGAGAAAATGGAGGAAAGAACTATGAAGAACATGTGGAAGTTATGGCTCGTTTCGGTACTGGCAGTATTTATGCTAGCTGCTTGTGGCGGCACGGCAACAGAAGATGCACCCGCAATTGAAAAAGAACAAGTTGAAGAAGGTCAAGGAACAGAAGAGGCTGAAGTTGCCCTCTATCCGCTGACGATTACAGATGCAGTTGACAATGAAATTACTGTGGAAGCTGCACCCACAACAATCGTTTCACTTGTGCCAAGTAATACCGAAGTTTTATTTGCACTTGGTCTTGCAGACGAAGTTGTTGCCGTAACAGATAATGATGATTTCCCTGCAGAAGTTGAAGAGAAAGAGTCAATCGGTGGCTTTGAAATTAATATTGAAAAAATCATTTCCTTAAATCCAGAAATGGTCTTTGCACATGAAATGGTCCTTGGTTCAAGTTCCGAGGGACTAGACCAAATTCGTGATGCAGGCATTCCTGTAATTGTGATTAACAATGCAGCAAATTTTGAAGAGACCTATGCAACAATTGAAATGATGGGTCAAGTAACAGACAAAGTCGATGAGGCAAATCAAATTATTGAAGATTTGAAAGCGAAAGTAGCTGACATCACAGAGAAGTTAGAAACGGTGGAAGAAGAGAAGACGTTATTTGTTGAAACGTCTCCAGCACCTGAAATTTACACACCTGGAAATGCTACGTTTATGCAAGAAATGCTTGACCTTGTAGGCGCAGAAAATATTGCTGCTGATCAAGAAGGATGGGTCATGATGGATCCTGAAGAAATTGTAAAACGCAATCCAGATGTTATCATCGTGATGTATGATTATATCGAAACAGCGGTTGAAGACGTCTATGCACGAGATGGATTCGATACAATTACGGCCATTAAAGAAGAACAAGTGATTCAAGTAGATGAAAACATCACAAGTCGCACAGGTCCGCGTTTGGCAGATGGTTTAGAAGCCATCGCAAAAGCAATCTACCCTGAGGTTTTTGGTGAATAAATCAAGCGTTGCCTATATCGTGTCAGCCGCTACATTAGTTGTAGCGGTGTGGCTCGGTGTATCAATTGGAACCGTGAAAATACCAATTAACACGCTTTGGAATGCATCCGCAGATCCAACGGCGGCGAATATATTGTGGAAGATCCGCATGCCACGCGTTGTACTGGCTGGGTTGGTAGGTGCTTCGCTGGCAATTGCTGGGGCTGCATTCCAAGGATTGTTAAAAAACCCACTTGCAGATCCATACACACTCGGAGTGTCATCCGGCGCCTCGGTTGGTGCTGTGATGACACTCTTTTTTGGTTTTTCAATCCCGTTCCTTGGCATTTATACGCTCCCTGTATTTAGTATGATTGGCGCTGGAATTACGATGTTCCTCGTGTTAAGTTTTGCAAAATTGGTCGATCGCTCGATGAAAATGGAAACGATTATTCTAACGGGTATTATTTTCGGGTCATTTTTGGGCTCTGTTTTATCGTTGATGATTGCCCTCACTGGAGAGGAACTTCGCCAAATTATTGGGTGGTTGCTCGGCAGTGTGTCGATGCGTGGGTGGAATTATATTCTCATGATTTTA
>JARIDM010000123.1 GCA_029263945.1 Sporosarcina sp. | reverse complement strand
ATACTAGAAATTAACAAAGGGAATTCATCCACTAAAGTGTTACGTTTACTAGATTTGGTTGACGCAAGTGAACTAAAGGACGTTCCTGATCCATACTATACGGGTGATTTTGAGCAAACCTATGATTTAGTTACCCAGGGGTGTCAGGCTTTACTTACGTTAATAAAAAAAGAAAAACTGGATTGAACTGCAGGGGATAGAGCTTATGAAAAGGATTTTTTATGTAGTTTTTATGATTACCATTATCAGTTTATCTGTAAAATTTTTTGCGAATCGAGCGAGCCAAGACATGGGGGTTGGCTAAAGAAATTGACAGCCTTTTAGAAAAAGGCGAAACACAACTTGATTTAACACGGTTAACCAATTTTAAATGGACAAAGGTCAGTCTCGTTGGACCTTATACAACGGACGAATCGATTGAAGCATCAATGAATATTTAATTTATAGGAGATAACGGTAGCATCGATATGCTAGACGATCGCTTTTTATTGGTATTTGCGAATAAAAAATATGCCATCAGAAGCTAAATAATCTAGTGCAATAGCGGAACAAGAGGTGTGCCTGAAACCGATTATTTAAAAGAAGTAGACAATAGAATTGATGTAATGTTTCGATAACCGTGTTAAAATTATAACAATATTATTGGAAGGTGTGATTTAAATGAAAAGTACTTTTACTTTGAGTCGGGGAAATCATTTTATTGGAGGATATTGCGAGCATTTATAAAAGAAGATTTTTGAATGCTCGTAAACTAGAAGGATATTGGGGGAGCATTCATGTTAAGTTATCAAGGATTTAATTTGTGGGCTGATAAATATGATGAAACGGTTCAGTTAAGTCAGGAAAATAATCTGTATCCTTTTGCAGGATATAAGGAAGTATTAAATGTTATTTTTAATGAAGTGATGCAGAAAAGAGATTCTGAAATCTTAGATATCGGTTTTGGAACAGGTGTATTAACAAGTAAATTATATGCGAATGGACATCAAATTGATGGTGTAGACTTTTCATCTAAAATGATTACGATTGCACAATCTATAATGCCGAATGCCAATTTAGTTGAATGGGATATATCGATGGGCTTACCTCCTGAGATAATTGGTAAAAAGTATGATTCCATCATTAGCACATATGCTTTACACCACTTAACAGATAAAAAGAAAGTAGAGTTCATAGCTAGTTTAAGGTCTTTACTCAAGGAGGATGGCAAAATTTTTATCGGTGACATTTCTTTTGAAACAAGAGAGAAACTCAATGAATGTCGTCAAGATAGTATTGAATATTGGGATGACGATGAGTTTTATTTCGTTTATGAAGAAATAAGTTCTTTACTGGAAAACGAGTGTGAATTTCATCAAATCTCTCATTGTGGTGGGGTATTCATTATTTCGAAGTAATACATGATTTATGGGAGTGGCAAGATAAACTTTGCCACTCCCATATTTTTAAGTATAATTCAGAATTTGTGAGGTGTTGTACAGTGGTTCATCATATGGGGTTATATGGAGAATACTTTCAAGCGATTAAAGAAGGGAAGAAAACAGTAGAAGTTCGATTGAACGATGAAAAGAGAAGGGAAATTAAAGTTGGGCATGAAATAGAATTTATTAAGGTTCTTCAACCAGAAGAAATTCTAAGAGTAAAGGTAATAGATCTTAAAAGTTACGATACTTTTGAAGCGATGTACAAGGACATTCCCCTTGAATATTTTGACTGCGAAGGCTGGACGATAAAAGAAATGATAGATAGCACGTATGAAATATACACCGCTGAACAAGAAGAGGAATGGGGAACAATAGCAATTACGATTGAATGTTAAAATTTAAATTTTCAGCTAATGGTCGCTTTCATGAAATAAGGGTAAAACTTTTTGTAACAACTTTTCTTATTGTTGCTCAATTTCAAGAAATGAAGTTTGTTTGGAAAGCATAACCATATTCAAGTAAATTTAATAAATATTGTCTGTCCAGAAGTTGTGCTAAATAATTGAATGAGTTTTAGAAACGCTATCCCTACGAGAGGATGAAGAAATGAAAAAAGTATTTTTAGTTGTTTTAGTTTTACTGATTTCATTTGGTGTTGCTAATAAATTATTTGCTCATTCGTTAAAATCAACTGAACAAAACGTCGAGGTCTTTAATCATCAAGAATTATCAATAAAGCAAGCGATAGAATTAGCATATCCATCTGCTATGAAATGGGACGAGAATGTACAATTATTAAACGCGATAAATATAGACTTAGAAGATAAAACCGAGAAGTTCATTGGGTATAATGGAAAAAGAAAGTATTGGAATATTTCTTTTGGCGTACCAGATACCAATAAATATTTTTTAGTAACGATTTATAAAGGGAAAATTGAAGCCACGAATAATTTAACAAATCAAGGGGATTCCCCTTATCCAAAACAGGAATTTATTACTTTAAATGATATTACCTTTGATTCGCCTCAATTACTTAAAAAAGCACTGAAATTGGATAGTGTCAATCCTGGTACAGATTGGGCTAAAGGGTATAACTTTATGATTCAAAAAGATCCAAAGACCAATATTACCTTGTTGTTCGTAATTGGTTGGAATCGTGACCAGACAGAAATGAGGTCAGCGGCCTTTAATGCTTCAACGGGAGAATACGTTAAACCTAATTTGTGAATTTCAATCTTTATTAAGCAAAGGGTCGTTTTTATGTGCGCTCTACCTGGCACCCTGGTGACTGCAGAATAATTTTGGATAACTTAGTTGTTTTTTTGGTTTAACTAGATCCAAGGTCCTATTTCGCTGATAACCACCCCAAAACCGCTGATAACATAAAAAACCGCATGAAGCCAAGTTCTTGTTACCTGGCTTCACGCGGTTTTGTGTTTATCTTCACATAAGATGTGAAATAAACGCTGTTGCAATCCCAAAATAGATTAGTAATGAAAGAATGTCGTTAATCGTTGTAATAAGTGGACCCGAGGCAATGGCTGGATCCGCTTTGAATTTGTATAAAATAAGTGGAATAATTGTCCCTGCAAGTGTTCCAATGATTAGGGTCGCTAGTAAAGATGCACCGACGACTAACCCGAGCACTAAACTACCACGCCATACATAAGCAATGCCTGCAATGACAACGGCGCACGTGATGCCGATGATGATGCCGACAACTAATTCTCGTAGTAATAATTTCCACGCTTTCTTCATCGTAAGTTCTTCAGAAACGAGTCCGCGTACGACAACGGCTAATGATTGTGTCCCGGTATTACCTGTCATCCCTGCAATCATCGGCATAAAGAAGGCGAGGGCAACAACTGTTTCTAACGTTTCTTCAAATCGTTCGATAATGCCGCCAGAAATAAGCCCGATAAATAAGAGTAAAACAAGCCATGGGAGTCTACGCCAAGCCGCAACCAATGGGCTTGTATTAAAATCGATTTCCTTACCAGAGGCAAATAATTTTTCAATATCTTCATCTGCTTCTTTCCAGACGACATCTAAAATATCTTCGACGTGAATAATGCCCAGTAGTTGTTTCTTTTGATTGACAACGGGGATTGAAACAAGGTCTTCATCTCTAAAAATTTGTGCAGCTTTCTCTTGATCGAGGTCCGTTGGTAGTGAAATAATGTCCTCAATCATAATCTCACTGATTTTCGTATCGCTTTGAGCCCCTAATAATTCACGAATTGATAAAACACCCATTAATTGATTGTCTGGGTTAATAATGTATAGGTAGTGAATATTGGTTTTGCCTTGAACGTTTTGCCTAATGTGTGTGACTGCTTCTTCAACCGTATAAGTTTCTTGAAGCGCGATGTAACCCTTTTTCATTAGTGTTCCTGTTGTTTCGTGTTGGAAAACAACACCTTGCTGATTGTTCATCTAAATAAACCTCCTTAGTTCGTCCACCAAGTAGCCCAGTGTGGGGAAGTGGACTGTCTTTGTTGATTATATTTTACATTGAACCTACACCAACTGGGGGGTTCTGCATTCTTTGAATGACCCATCCCCATCACCTCCTTTAAGGAATTATAAAAACAAAAAACACCCCTCAACAAAGAAGGGTGTTCTGCATGAACAAGCATAGAAAATAGACCCTCTTCGTAGAGCTTTAGCACTGCATGCCATAGGGAAAATGAATTCACCAGCTACATTAAAAACCACCTTAAGTCGATGGTTTCTGTTGACCCATTGGAGTCTTTCGACATTTCTGGGCAGCAGCGTATCTCCATGCAGGAGCCTCACCTAACGAGGACAAACATTTTATTTTTAACTTCAATTAAGAATGCTATCGTTAATTATGTAAATTGTCAAATACTCTTCAACTATAATGTATGGATTTTTATAGCAAGTCCTTTGCATGTCTAGTTTGTGACTGTTATGATTAAACGGAATACAGAAAGGGGTTTATTTATAATGGCAATGGATTTTAATATGTTAATGAACGAAACAGTTACACGTGCGCGTTCAGAAATGGATGCGATAGGATATGAACAATTAACAACGATCGAAGACGTTGAAAATGCAGTTGAGCGAGCAGGAACAACACTTGTGATGATAAACTCTGTTTGTGGATGTGCGGGAGGCATTGCACGCCCTGCAGCGCAGCACGCAATCCATTATGATAAGCGACCAGATCACCTTGTGACTGTTTTTGCAGGACAAGATAAAGAGGCAACAGCTCAAATGCGTATGCATTTTGGCGATGAGCATTTACCGTCGTCTCCATCATTCATTTTGTTAAAAGACGGCAAGATGGTTGCAGAAGTGGGTCGTTATGAGATTGAAGGCCATGATCCGATGTCTGTTGTGCGCAATATACAAGGTTATTTTGATGAGTATTGTAAAGAAATTTAAGCATAAAAAACTGTCCCTATCCGCTAAGTATTCTTAGTTGATAAGGACAGTTTTTGTCTTGTTACATCATGCTTAGGCCCATACCGAGACCCGATAACAACATAGCGCCGATCATTACATAAACAATCCACTTTTGAATGTTTTTATTACTCATCGCTCAAACTCCTCACACTAGTTCTTTTCTCCATTTTAACAGAAATTGCAGAATTCACAAGAACTAGCTACAATAGAGAGGGGGGAGTTGCTTCAATGGAAAGTGTAAATCATATTGGCATTGCCGTTAAAAGCATTGATGAAGCCATTCAATATTATATAGAAATACTTGGACTCAAGTTAATCGCAATTGAAGAAGTACAATCACAAAATGTGCGTGTGGCGTTTATCGATGCCGGAAATATTAAACTAGAACTTTTAGAACCGCTCGGGGAAGGCGCTGTTTCGAAGTTTATTGAAAAACGTGGTGAAGGGGTTCACCATATCGCATTTGATGTAACGGATATTCGTACGCGGATGAGAGAGTTATCGGAAAAAGGCGTGCGATTGCTTCAAGACGTACCAAAGCCAGGTGCAGGCGGTGCAGAAGTGGCTTTTTTACATCCTAAATCATCATACGGCGTGTTGTATGAACTTTGTGAAAACGATAAAATGGGGGAATGAGTTCATGGATATCTTCGATAAAATCGATGAATTATATGATAAACGAAGAGCAATTGAATTGGGTGGTGGAGATGAGCGCATTAAAAAGCAGCATGAAAAGGGGAAGTTGACTGCGCGCGAGCGAATTGATTTATTACTCGATAAAGATACTTTTGTGGAATTAAATCCTTTCGTTTCACATCGAAACAGAGATTTCGGAATGGATGCTCAAGTAGGTCCTGGTGACGGTGTGGTCACTGGGTATGGTAAAATAAAGGGGAAGCCTATTTATCTATTTTCACAAGATTTCACCGTTTTTGGCGGCGCTTTAGGTGAAATGCATGCCATGAAAATTGCGAATGTAATGGACTTAGCTGCAAAAAATGGTGCACCGTTTATTGGGTTAAATGATTCTGGGGGTGCTAGAATTCAAGAAGGCGTTGTTTCCCTTGATGGATATGGGGAAATTTTTTACCGGAATGCGATTTATTCTGGTGTAATTCCACAAATCTCCGTTATTCTTGGTCCTTGTGCGGGTGGTGCTGTTTATTCGCCAGCAATTACAGATTTTGTTTTCATGACAGATCATACGAGTCAAATGTTTATTACTGGACCTAAAGTAATTGAAACGGTCACAGGTGAAGTAATCTCTGCTGAAAAACTTGGTGGTTCTAAAGTACATAATTCAATTAGTGGAAATGCCCATTTTCGAGGGGAGGACGAGGAAACCGTCCTTCAACAAGTGAGAAAATTATTATCCTATTTACCGCAAAATAACGAAGAAAAACCACCTCGAATTCCGTATGTTGCTACCGAAAATTACCGACCTGACCTAGTGGATGTCATTCCTTTTGAAGCGACGCGTCCCTACGATATTCGTAGAGTTGTTGAGCAAGTGGTAGATGAAGGCTCCTTCATGGAAGTACAGCCCGAATTTGCGCGTAATATTGTCATCGGATTAGCACGCCTGAATGGTGAATCTGTAGGCTTAGTGTGTAACCAACCTCGTGTAATGGCGGGGGGATTAGATATTGATTCGTCTGATAAGGCAGCCCGTTTTATCCGTTTCTGTGATGCGTTTAACATTCCGCTCATCACTTTTGAAGATGTGACGGGCTTTTTCCCAGGTGTAAAACAAGAACACGGGGGCATTATTCGTCACGGTGCGAAGATTTTATATGCTTATTCCGAAGCAACCGTTCCAAAAATGACAGTCATTTTACGGAAAGCCTTTGGCGGGGCATATGTGGCGCTGAATTCTAAATCTATTGGGGCAGATGTTGTCTATGCATGGCCTAATGCTGAGATTGCAGTGATGGGACCAGAAGGCGCTGCGAATATTATTTTTGCGCGTGACATTGCAAATGCAGACAATTCTGAAGCCACTCGTGCAGAAAAAATTGAAGAATATCGCGCGAAATTTGCAAATCCATACGTCGCCGCTTCACATGGGATGGTTGACGATGTGATTGATCCTAGAGAAACACGTATTAAACTGATTCAAGCACTTGAGATGATGCAACATAAAAAAGAAACGAGACCTAAAAAGAAACATGGAAATATACCGTTATAAGGAGTTGTTCGAATATGAATAAAGAAAGATTACGCGATACATTTTTTGAACTCGTAAAAATTAATTCTGAAACAAAAGATGAACGAAATATTGCCGATATATTAACCACTAAGATGAAAGACCTTGGATTTGAAGTTGTTGAAGATGATTCTGCACAACGCAGTGGACATGGTGCAGGAAATTTAATCGCAACAATGAAAGGGAATGTATCAGCAGTTGACCCAATATACTTTACTTGCCATATGGATACGGTCGTTCCAGGTCTAGATATAAAACCAGAATTACGTGAAGATGGTTATATTTATTCTGATGGGACAACGATTCTTGGTGCGGATGACAAGGCGGGAATTGCCGCATTATTTGAGATGATCCGTGTGATTAAGGAACAGGACAAACCCCATGGCGATATTCAATTTATCATTACTGCGGGTGAAGAAAGTGGTTTAATGGGCGCAAAAGCAATGGATGCATCATTAATCACAGCTAAATATGGATATGCAGTGGATAGTGATGGGAAAGTTGGCGGCATTGTCACTTCAGCCCCTTATCAAGCAAAGTTATATACGACAATTCATGGTAAAACAGCACATGCTGGTGTTGCGCCTGAAAAGGGTGTATCAGCCATTAATATTGCTGCGAAATCAATTGCAGCGATGACGCTTGGACGGATAGATGCAGAAACGACAGCTAATATTGGCAGTTTTGCAGGTGGACGCGCGACAAATATTGTTTGTGATGAGGCCACGATTGTTGCAGAAGCACGTTCAATCCGACCAAATAAACTTGATAAGCAAACAGAACATATGACTTCGACATTTGCACGAATTGCTGAAAAAATGGGTGGAAGTGCTGAGACAAGAGTAGAACACATGTATCCTGGTTTTAACTTCACTGAGAAGGACCTTGTTGTTCAGACTGCGATGACAGCAGTCAAAAATATTGGTAGATCACCTGAATTACTCAGCAGTGGGGGCGGCAGTGATGGCAACGTCTTTAACGGCGCAGGCATACCTACCGTTACATTGTCCGTGGGATATGAAGAAATCCATACGACAAAAGAACGTATGCCCGTTGAAGAACTCAATAAATTAACAGAATTATTACTTGAAATTATAGACGTTACAGTAGAGAATTCAAAGGAGATGTAAGGCATGAGTGAAATGAAAGCTGTCGTTGTTCAATGTGGAAATGAAGAGTATGCAATACCTGTCGATTCTGTTGTATCGATTGAACTTTTAGAACAAGTTAATCCAATTCCACATTTACCTAGCTTCATGTTAGGGCTTATGAAAATTCGTGGCGAACTTGTACCGATTTTAGATTTCGAACAAATTCTATATAATCGTAGCGCAACTGACCATCCAGAGGCACGCATCGTTGTTGTTGAAACAAAAGCACTCTTTATTGGTCTACTTGTAATCGATGCGAAAGAAATATTAGATATTCCAGAAAATTCACTGACGACGGCAGGTTTGATGGCTTATTCAAAAACGGCCTATTTCACAGCAGTCGCTAACCTTGAAGATCGAATGATTACAATTGTGGATCCAGAGATTTTATCCAATACCTTGTCTGGAATGGATGAAATTAGCGCGTACGTCGAAGCACAGCTAGCAGAAGAGCAAATATAAGGAACATAACCGGGAGGAGTTAGCTGTCCCGGTTTTCTTTTGAGTGGAGGAGAAGTCTTGTGCGTACGAATCATGACAGTAGAGCAAAAGTTATTTTACACCTGGATATGAATAGTTTTTTTGCTTCTGTTGAACAAGCACATGATCCCAGCTTAAAAGGGATTCCAATGGCTGTTGCTGGAAATCCCAAACACCGACGAGGCATCTTGGTTACTTGTTCTTATGAGGCAAGGGCGCTTGGCATTTATACGACGATGACGGTAGGTGAAGCAAGGAGACTTTGTCCAGATTTAGTCATTGTTCCACCGGACTTTGAGAAGTACCGAGCTGCGTCAACAGCCATATTTGATATGCTGCGTACGTATACAGAACTCGTGGAACCCGTTTCAATTGATGAGGCATATATTGACATCACTGAAATTGGTGGATTAACGAACGCAATTGGCATTACAGAAGAAATTCAGCAAAGAATCTTACGCGAACTAGACTTGCCTTGCTCTATTGGGATTGCGCCAAATAAGTTTCTTGCAAAAACCGCTTCTGACATGAAAAAACCTATGGGCATTACGATTTTACGTAAAAGAGAAATAAAAAAGCTTTTATGGCCTTTGCCCGTTATTGAAATGCATGGAATAGGGAAAAGTACTGAAAAGAAGCTGAATGAAATAAACATCAAGACCATTGGTGATTTGGCACAATCTGAAGAATTAACGGTTAAGTTAGCCCTTGGAAAGAATGGTCTTCGTTTAAGAGAACGGGCGAGAGGAAACGATTTTCGTCCTGTCGATCCTGAGGCTGCAGAAGAACGTAAAAGTGTTGGAAGTTCAACAACTTTACCAATCGATGAGACAGACGAAGAAGAATGTTTTAAAATATTCAAGTGGCTGGCGAACAAAGTGGCGACTAGGCTTAAGAAGGAACATCTCGCAGGAACAGTCGTTATGATCCAAATTAGAACTGCAGATTGGCAAAATCAGACGAGAAGCAGAACTGTTCTTAATCCACTGTATAAAGAAGAGGAAATTTATAAGGTCGCGAAAGAACTATTTATCAAGCATTGGACGAGAGAACAGATCCTATTGCTTGGGATTACGGTATCCAATATCATTCCTATGAGTGAATTACATGAGCAATTATCTATTTATAATTATGAAAAACATGTATCAGAAGAAAAGATTAACGGCCTTGTAACACAAATTGAAAAGAAATTTGGAACAGGTGCGATTCAAAAAGGAAGTTTTAAGAAAGGAAGGGGGAACGAATAAAATGGAACTTCAATTTTTAGGCACAGGTGCAGGAATGCCTTCAAAAATGCGTAACACTTCTGCGGTAATTTTGAATTTATCGGCTGAAGGGGAAGGATACTGGTTATTCGACTGTGGAGAAGCGACGCAGCACCAGATTTTACATACTTCTTTAAAGCCCAGAAAAATTCACAAGATTTTTATTACCCATTTACATGGGGATCATATATTTGGGTTGCCTGGTCTTCTTAGTTCTCGCTCTTTCCTCGGCGGCAATGATCCGCT
>JARIDM010000113.1 GCA_029263945.1 Sporosarcina sp. | reverse complement strand
TGCACTGATCTGCGACTAGCCTTCTTGCAACGTTTTAACTACTTCTAATGCATATGAATCCGTGAATCTAATCATCCCGTGATCCGTTACAATCCGCCCTTCCTTGATACGCTGGTCAAGCCAATCGGTAACAAAGGAAGGTGCATAACCGCCCTGGCTAAATTCATCCCCGAATGCGATAAGGTTCGGATAAATAGCTAAATAATGATCGCGATTTGTGTCTGGATTCGACTTTGTATATAACCAAAACTGCACGTCATACATGACATACGATAATTCATCAGCGTGAAAAGAAAAATGGCCTTTTTCTTCTGCAATCCGTGTACATTTGCTACGGATTTTCTGTTCCACCTGTTCTACTTCGGTTACCCCCGAGCACACCTCATCCAGCAAAGAAGAAAACTTGCCGTTCGCTACTATCTCTAGAGCTTCTTCTTTGTCTTCTTCAGAAGTATCATATTGTTCATCGTTCACTAAGCCTTTGATAAACGCCTCAAAATTATCAGCAAGGAAAGTGATCTTATAATCATCTTCCTGATCGACATGAATAACTGCAGGTTCACCATCTTTGCCGCATGCCCGGTAGTCTAACATGACGACATCATGACCAGCTGAAGGACAATCACAGATCACCACGCCGATGTCAGGATATCCCCACTCCTCAATCATAAATGGACTACCTAACCCCCCGCACAAAGAATAGCTTTTCTCACGCCCAATTCCCATAATTCCTGAAATGGCAATATGATCCTCTGCCCAGGAAGTCGATTCCTTTGTTAGAAAATTGGTGTTCTTAGGCATCCCGCCATTCCGATGCTTCATCAGTTGGATATAAGAGAATGGGAGTTTATAACCAAGCTCTTTCTCAATCTGATGAATTAAATTATCCGTAGGCGACTCAGATTGATAATCTTCTATTGCATAATCGCTGTCATCCCAGAAATCAGCTAAGAATAGATTAGAAAAAAGTTGTTCGCCTGCTTTATGCCCCTCGTTATCTTTATACATATTTTCTATTTCTACCTCCAAGTGATATGAATAATTCCTGGTAAACGCTATCATTCAATTAATCATCATATTTAAAATGAAATTCTTCAACCGAATGCCAATTTTTTCAATTCTTTAGAACGATTGTTGAAAGGTTTTGTTCAATAATCGTCCCCGATTATAGCGTATGTCGTCATATTCTGTCAGCTCTCTTGCTAACCTTTCTTACTTTAAAAAAAGAATTACGACTTGAACAGAAAACGGAATTTTTTGGCATTCCTTCATATTGTTCCACACATATTTCGATGTAATTGGAATATAATACCTCAATTTAATTAGCTCGTTTGAAGTTCAAAACTAATACGGTTCTAACCCCGTTAAAGATATACTTCATCTTCTCTTACTAAATCCACTATTTCTTCCTGTTCCTTAAGATATTTTTTTACTTTTTTATTAATTAAAAAGTATCCTAGTATAATCAAAGCACTAAACACCCAACTGCTTGCATTCATATAGATAAGTACTTTTCCATAGTCTCCTGCTCCATAGCTATGCACTAAAAAAGCTTTTAACGTATTTAAAAAAAGGCCTCGGGCAACAAATACCAAAGTAAATATTTGAAACCACATGAATAATCCTTCTGCGTTAAATAACTTCTCACTGAATTTACGTGGATCTCCATAGAGATAGGCGATATCAACCATAAAGTAAAGCGCCAATGGTTTTCTTATAACCATTGACAGTAAATAAATCAGACAAATTACAAAACCAAGATAAACCTGATTCCAAAGCATACTTTCTGCCGATGTTGACAATAAATTAACAGCAGTACTTATGAATAAAGATGCTATGACAAAAAGACCTGCAATATTGAATTCTTTTTCTTTCATAAAGCGATAAATCGTATAAATAAATCCTGGAATCGTTGATAATAGGATGGCTATGTAATCACCAAGTGGTTCCTTTCCGTAGGTCCATATAAAAAATGGGATGACTGCATAAAAAATTACATCGAAAATCACTAGCTTTTTATTCATTATTTACCCCCAAAACTATTTTTGAAAGCATTGGAATAATTAATCAATTTTCAAACTAATCTATTCCACTATATAAAATGGCCCCATTTAAAGAGCAGCTACTTTCCAACAATTGCGCCCGTTTGCAGATTACCAAAAAACTACCCAACGTATTGAAGAATCATCAGATATAATGCTATACAAAGTCCTAGAATACTTGCTTTCAGTTTAACTGGATGGTTCCTTTCACTACGAAATAAATAAATGAAAACTACTATAAATCCCACGGGAAGCCATAGCTCAAAAACCCCTCCCTCTGTACGGCGAGAAAAAACTGGAGAAATCCAAGTGCTAATTAGAAAGTAAAAGAAAATTGTGAAACGTCGTGTTTCTAATTGTTTGCTCCACCTTACTAAAAGTATAATTATTATAATTGAGATAATCGTAATAGGGAAAGAAGGTAGAACAATGGAAGCACCGTTTCCAATATTGAATTCCATCCTGATTTGCTCCTTTCTGACCCGTTTGAGGCATTGTTCTTATACCCGAATCTGGCCCAGTTTGAAGAACGGATCATATTAGTGAATTGCCCCGATTGCAGTGTATTGAATTACTGATTCCTAAAATCGAACTTATCCTTTGGCACGTCTAGAGAATGCCCATTAATTATTACAGTATCATTATCGAGCCACTTAATATCAGCATCTTCTTCCTTGTGATTCCAGTAAACATTCTTAGCTTTTTTATTTCTTTGATTGAAAATCAACTCGCCACGAACGGTATATGACGTTGTAGCCCCATCGTTAGCAACGTATGCTTTTAAAGTATAGTTGCCATCAGGAGAACTTTCTTCCGCGAGATATTCACCCGTCGGTAATCTATTCATGTCAAAAAATGCCCAATATACGCCGTAACTAAGTAATCCGATAAAAAGCAATCCTACTGAACCAATTGTTATCAAAACAGTTTTATAAACTCTTTTTTTTCGTCTTTAGATACCGTTTCAGTCCCCATTAAAGTACACCTCTATCCAGATAATGTCCAATCGTATTGAAGCACAATCCTCATGCAATAACTACCTATAAGTACAAAAAAATGATTTCCTTCCCTTACTTTATTTTTTAACACCTATCCATCTAAACTTTTGCCAAAACATTTTTTTATCTTTGTGATCTATTAAATATGCCCAAATAGAGAATACACTCACAGCAATCATTCCCATGTAAACATACAGTTCCACGTATGTGAAAAACAGATGATAATCCTGTATAGAATTCCTACGAACAAACACATCATATGAATCGGCATTTCGATAGCTAATCGGTAGTTTGTCCCCTATGCCATATTTGGGGTAGGTGTATGACGTTACATCTTTGGCGATTTCAATCGGTCTGCCTGCATGATCTTTAAAAGTGAGTGTTAATTCCCAGATCGAGTCTTCGTATCTCCGAAAGGACCTATACTCAAACCGGTCGATGATAGTAGCTTCTGTTTTTGTCTTTCCGAACGGATACACTGCACGAATCAGGTTCGCTATAAAACCCTTGACAATGAATAGAAAAAACACAAGGATAATACCCAGATTTCTCCAAGCCCTTCGTCTTGAATCTACTTTTTTCTTTCGTTTCTTTCTCCTGATTCTTTCCGTTTTTTCACATCGCTTAGACAATAGCTTCTCTCCTAAACGCTCTACTGCAGGTATGGAAAAGAAAAAAGGCACTAGCAAGCAGAATGCGATAAACGCCAAAACGAAAATAGCAATCAAGTAATAAATGCCATCAATAATTATGTCTCGCATTGTCGAAAAGGTTGTAGCATCTGTCAAATAACCATTAATCGTATCCCCAATATGAATGTTATCTATCTGATTTTTGGAGACACGGTTGCGTTTTATATTTACTTCTGCGCCAGTAAATTCGACCCTCACAAAATAGGTAGGAGGTGTGAATAACCCTTTACTTGCTGATTTTTCAATGACTGTTGCTTCTGTTGATTGAATTGAAAATAAATTGTACTCCTTTAGATAAGTATCTATCATTAGCCAAGTCAAAAGGCTAAAAAACAAGCCCAAAAATAAAAATCCAGCAACTTCTTTGATGTTTTTCATAGCTTCCCCCATAACCATGGTTCTTCAAATAAATTTTACATAAGAACTCGCTCGTGTCGAATTAAAATAATGAATAAGAGTAGTGAATTCTAAATACTCTTTACTTACTCTTTTCCACAAAAAATCCTTTATATTGGGTTGGAGGCAGTAATCCATCCAAATCCAAAAATAAAGGATAATATCATGAATATGATTACACGAAAATCAGCATTTACAGAATGGGCTGCACCGATTTCCAATGAGGTATAATTAAAAATTGAAGTAAATACCCTAATTTTAAACTAAGCTATTCTACAATCTATTTAACGGTTTGTGTTTTAGTAGAAATCGCTTATGTAGCTATCGAACTTCTATTTGGAATAAGGCTAATTTTATGGTGATTTTTGTTTCCACAAACATGTTCGAAGGGATGAAGAACCGCTGATATCAATGGAGTAGCCAGTTTCCACTCCAATCAACTAATCGTCTACAAATAACTTGCAACTGCGCATAGAATTACGAATCCAAATCGCAATCAAAATAAACGATAGTAAACCTTGTTTTTTCCACGATAGGTAAACCACCTTTGTCGTAACAACCAGTGGACATTGCACGGTTTTCACTATAGGTAAAATACATTTGTGATATTAATAAAAAACCAACTACGACCAGAAAAGTTGAGATTGTAATTGCCATGCCTTGTTTTGACTTCACCTGTTTAATCTTCAATATTTTATTCCCCCCCTTTTTTTCTGAAATAACTAGAGCATTCCCCACACAAGCGGAATTGGAGATATTAGTAAAAAGAATAAAACGCCTAAAAACACCACTTAAAAAATTTGCTTTGGAGATTGATATAAAATAAGGACAGTGAATAGCACATAGATAGCTCCTAACATATATCTATTTGTTAAATACCAAAATCCAAATGTAAAAGCCTTTCTAGAAATAACCAATAAAACAATAGCTGATAAAAAAAGAAATCTTACTTTTTCCTTTATCATACCAACATACAAAAGCTGAAAATGGTGAAATCACCGTCATAGCTATCCAAATGTGAATGTTAATTTTAAAATTATACGTACTAATCGTCCTTGGTCATATGCACTTACGATTTCTATTTAAAGGCGTTCGCCAATAATTCAATGGCCTTTTTGCGGGCCTCTATTCCTGGAAGAAGTGGTACAAACAAGACTTCATCTGCTTTAAATTGAAAAATTAATTCATTTATTTGTGCTGTCACACTGTCAATATCGCCCACGACCATCCGAATTCGATTCGCCTCTATAGTGGCTCTTTCCTTCTCAGTATAGGGATATTGACGGGCCGTTTCAACAGATGGAAACGCTGTCAAATAACTAAAATTGTCTACTCCTAGTAACCAAAAATCCAACGCTTCTGCGTATGCTTCAGCCAATTCATTTGTCTCGGCAACGACTACAAACGGTGCAATAGACACGGTTGGTTCTGGCATGAATGCGGAAGGTTGAAATTCATCACGGTACGATTTTGCAGCTTGAATTCCTATGTTAAACTTATCCATCCCTGCAATCGGAAATAAGCCGAACGTAAAGCCAATTCCTAATTTAGCCGCCATTTTCGCATTTCTGACGCCCGTTGACAGCACCCACATTTGGGGAACAGTTGGAATCACAGGGTTAGCAGTAATCCCAGAAAAACGGTGTTCTTTGTCTACTTCGTCGCTTAAATATTGCGTCAAATCAACAATACTTTCTTCATAACCGACTTTTCTTTGTTTATTTTCGTTCAACGTTCGGTTTACAAGCGCTGTCCCAACCGCGTTTCCAATGCCCAAATCAATTCTTCCAGGATGAAACGCTTCAAGTGTTCTGAAATTCTCTGCAACTTTGTACGGACTATAATGGGGAATCATTACCCCACCTGATCCGATACGAATTCGCGTCGTCGCATCTGCTAATCGCATCATAACCAGTTCTGGTGAACTACTCGCAAAAGCGGGCACATTATGATGTTCTGCGACCCAAAAACGAGTGTAACCCAAGGATTCAGCCAATTTAGCTAACTCCACCGTATGACGTAAAGCCTCACTCGCATTACTCTCTTCATCAATTTGCACATAATCCAAAATTCCCAATTTAACCATTTTCAGATCCTTCTTTCTCAGTCCTTTAACACTTATACTTTTTGACTTAAGATAAAACTTACGAATGCTTCTTTTGTTAGGCTGCCAAAGTAATTTGCTAAATCTAACTGTGCGAGCGCATCTACTAAATCATCTTTTTTGAGCCTAACGCCAACTAAAGCATCCTCTACTTCTTTACAATCTTTTGTTCCGAAAAAATCACCCGTAATCTGAATGGCCGAAATTTTGGCATGTGCGACTGTTAAGCCAACACTAATCGTTCCAATTGGAAATCGCTCCGTTAACTGTACTTCAAACTGTTGAAAACGCCCATAATTCCAGTCCCAATTGTTGTATTTCTCGGTGGCAATTTTTTCAACACCCGCCCAATCTTCTGGTGTCAATTCATAACGTTTGGCTTCACTTATATTTTCAATTCCAAGTAATTCACACATCATATAATCAGTAAAATCCCAAATAGACATCGCTCTGTACGCAACGTCTAAATGGGGACGAATAGCGCCTACACGCGAACGAACAGATTTAATGCCGTGAGAGTCAATTTTCTTTTGGTTTGGATTCAAAACAGCAACCATGGCCTCATAATTTGGATCTAATAAGAGTGAAAATCCAGCATAAATACGACCTTTCTCGATTGTCATCGCTGCACCAGAAATTTTCTTTCCATTTAAGACTAAATCATTACGACCCTGTTGCTCAACACCCTCTACACCTAGCTTTTCCAGTGCTTTCACAGCGGGCTCATACAAACGTGCAAAGTTCCCGTAAATGTCTGTGTTTCCGTCAAATAAAAAAGAAAAACTCATATTGCAATCATCGAGATAAATCGCACCGCCACCCGTTTCACGTCGGACAATTTTAATTCCGTGTTCATCCATATACGGCTGATTTACTTCCTCATATGCATTTTGGAATTTCCCAATTTGAACTGTTGGGTGAATCATATAAGGGAACATAATATTATCATCCAAAAAAATATGATCTTTCACATAATCTTGTAATGCCATTGCCATCCCTGGGTCATAAATCCATTCACCATTACGCCTAGATTCAATTAAATACATTGTATTGTTCCCCCACCTTATTTACGCACTAATTTATGTAATGTTTCATCAATATCTTCATCTATTCGAACTGTTTGCGAACGAATCTCATGTGGGATGAAGTAATCTTTTTGATTCATTGTTACAAATAATGCTTTTGAATTTGCTTGCGTCATTTGTTGGAAAGGCTCTTTAATAAATTGTGGGGTTGTATGACCAACACCAATTTCTAAATAGAGTACTTTCTTGTTTTGGGATTCTTTTAAAAACAGTTCATAACGTTGCTTTTGTTCATGGAAATGATAATCTTCAACCATGCCTTTTTCCTTTGTACGTTTGTTCACTTCTAACCCAGCCCCACATTTAGGGCAATAAGGGATCAAGTGCGCAGGTACTTTCATATCCGCTTGTGCTTCAGCCATTTGACGAATTAAGGCCTCATTCTGATAGGTTTGTTGATGACAGTGTTCTACGCATTGCCATAATCCGTATTCCCCCTGAATGCGAAACACCTTATCCATATCAAACGCAGCAGCATAGAACGCATTGTCAGCATTCGTCGTAATGACATGATAAGGCTTCTCTTTCATGCGCTGACGCAAGTTGACATAGGCTTC
This sequence comes from Sporosarcina sp., assembly GCA_029263945.1. Taxonomy (GTDB): domain Bacteria; phylum Bacillota; class Bacilli; order Bacillales_A; family Planococcaceae; genus Sporosarcina. The sequence continues at coordinate 527 of JARIDM010000113.1, read as the reverse complement.
CCCTACTGGTTGATCAAAATAATTCAACAAACTAAAGCGGCTTTGAAATGCCCAATACGCTTGTAAATCTTCAAAATCAAATAAACTTGCTTGTAACATATCGAAAAATCGATACTTCTCAATAAAATCAGGAAAAGCATCTGTAAACCGCTTCCCCACGTATGTAAAGCCTGTCGCTGCAGACATTCCTGCACCAATCCCAATGACCACTGCTTCAGCTTCATCTATCAGATTGTCCAATAACTCCGCCTGTGACAATGATTCCACCCTCAATGTCTTCCAATAACTCTTTTCTTGCGTTTGCATTATAATCCCCCTAATCGCGCTTCTTTAAATAGTGACTGATAAATTTGATAATCCTCATCTTTAAAAACATTAAATAATACAGTTAGCTTTGACCCTGTTTTTCTTATGTAGGCTTGCACTGTTTGGACCGCTATTTCTGCCGCGCGCTGATTTGGAAAATTAAATTCTCCTGTTGAAATACAGCAAAAAGCGATTGTTTTTAATTGGTGCTGATCTGCTAA
>JARIDM010000054.1 GCA_029263945.1 Sporosarcina sp. | reverse complement strand
TGCTTTTATGACAGGAAAAATAACAAACTTGGTTAGTGAAGTGCCTGTTTTTTCAAGACATAGAGAAAGATTAGAAAATTATGGTGAAAAAGCATTAGCCAATCATGAATTATTGGCTATCTTACTTCGCACAGGGACAAAGAATGCTAATGTTGTGGGTCTTGCGATGACGGTTTTAAATAGGTTCGAAAATTTATACTTTTTAAAAACAGCTTCAATAGAAGAATTGATGGAAATAACAGGTATCGGTAAAATTAAAGCGATAGAAATAAGAGCAGCTATTGAGTTAGGTGTTCGTATTTCTCAAGCTTCTCAACTTAAGATAGGGCAAATTACCTCTAGTCGAAATGCTGGCGAGATGTTACTAAGTGAAATGCGTGATTTTCAACAAGAGCATGTAATCGTACTTTACTTAAATACTAAAAATGAAATTATTAAGAAAGAAACAGTTTTTATTGGAGGATTAAATTCTAGTGTTGCTCATCCTAGAGAAATATTTAGGGGAGCTGTTCGGTTCTCTGCAGCTCGGATAATTATTGGGCATAATCACCCATCCGGAAGTCCAGAACCTTCAGAAGCTGATCTTATGTTCACTAAGAGGATGGCTAGTTGCGGAGAGTTGATGGGTATTGAAATGTTGGATCACATCATTGTTGGGGAAACTCACTATATAAGTTTAAAAGAACTTGGGATATTTTAATAAAGAAAGCGCATTAAATAGTTGAATCATTTTATAGTCCATGTTATACTTAATGTAAGTTTTGGTTTAGGTATAAGAAAAGAATTGTTTCAAAACATTCCGATTCGTACCGTTAGCAAGACTTAACAAAATGTGCAAAACGCACGAGGAGGATATTTAATTATGGAACAAGGTACAGTAAAATGGTTTAATGCAGAAAAAGGTTTTGGTTTTATCGAACGCGAAAACGGAGATGATGTATTCGTACATTTCTCAGCTATCCAAGGCGAAGGATTCAAATCTTTAGAAGAAGGACAAGCAGTAACTTTCGACGTTGAAGAAGGAAACCGTGGACCTCAAGCAGCAAACGTAAACAAAGCTTAATTTAACCTAAAATTAAATTTTGAAAGGACTTAGTCAATTGGCTAAGTCCTTTTTTAATTCACTTTTGCCAGTTGCGTTCGTAATAATAAAAACAACTTGTTTAGGTGATCATCATATAAAGGCTAAATATAAGCAACTATTTATGAAATAGTAAAAATTCTTCTTGCTATGTATTCGAACACATGGTAAACTATCGTTAAGGTTTTTGTGAGGTAACAGAAAAGAATTGTTTCAAAACATTCCAATTCGTACCGTTAGCAAGGCTTAACAAAATGTGCAAAACGCACGAGGAGGATATTTTATTATGGAACAAGGTACAGTAAAATGGTTTAACGCAGAAAAAGGTTTTGGCTTTATCGAACGTGAAGCAGGAGAAGACGTATTCGTACATTTCTCAGCTATCCAAGGTGAAGGTTTCAAATCTTTAGACGAAGGTCAAAGTGTAACTTTCGACATCGAAGAAGGACAACGTGGCCTACAAGCTACTAACGTTACAAAAAACTAATTACAGTATAAAAGATCCTACTTATGTAGGGTCTTTTTTTGTGGTCATAATCGAGTAGATTTCTTTCTAAACTGAGTGAATACGTTTACAGTATAGAGAGAAGGAGCGTGACTATAATTGAAATACAACGACACATGGGATTTAGAGACGATATTTACCGGCGGGACGAAATCCGCA
>JARIDM010000023.1 GCA_029263945.1 Sporosarcina sp. | reverse complement strand
TAGGAGGATGTCTGCTTTTCCTTCACTAAATTGACTAAGTAGTTGTTCATGCGAACCCTTTCTTCTCGTCGTGTCGACATCCATTCGAATGACACGCGCTTCTGGGAATAGCTTTACAATTTCTTCTTGTACTTTCTGTGTCCCTGTTCCGAAAAAGCGAATATGTTCACTTTTACATTCAGGACATTCAAGAGGAACTCGCGCTTCATGTCCACAATAATGACATTTTAATCGTTCATGTGCACGGTGATACGTCAATGAAATATCGCAGTTTGGGCACTCAACGGTTGTGCCGCAGTCTCGACAAAGAACAAATGAAGAAAACCCACGACGATTCAGGAATAAGATGCTTTGTTCACCTTTTTCCAACCGTTCTCGTAATGCTTCCGCTAACTCAACAGAAAACATCGAGCGATTGCCAGACTTCAATTCTTCTCGCATGTCCACGACAGTGACTTCGGGTAATGCCTGGTCTCTCGCACGCTTCTTAAGCGTAAGCAGTGTATAGACATTTTTAGAAGCCCTTGCATAGGATTCTAAAGATGGTGTTGCACTTCCCAAGATGACTGGACAATTATAGTATGTTGCCCGTTTAATGGCGACGTCCCTTGCATGATAACGCGGGGTATCCTCTTGTTTATAAGTTCCTTCGTGTTCCTCATCTAGAATAATAAGTCCGATATTTTCAAATGGTGCAAAGATTGCAGAACGTGCACCTACAACTACTTTCACTTCTTTCCGGTGAATTTTTCGCCACTCATCATATTTTTCTCCCGCAGAAAGTGCACTATGCATAACCGCGACTTGTTCTCCAAAGCGTGCTTTAAATCGCGCTGTCATCTGAGGTGTAAGTGAAATTTCTGGGACTAGCACGATCGCTTCTTGGCCTTTTTCTAACACTTCTTGAATCGCTCGCAAGTAAACTTCCGTCTTTCCACTCCCTGTGATTCCATGCAACAGAAATGTTTCTGTTTTCTTTGCTTGAACAGCTGCTGAAATCTTTGTCAGTGCAACATCTTGTTCGTCTGTTAATCTCTCCGGGATCGGCACATCTTTCAATGCTGACGGTTCCGGTTCGCGGTACATCTCTTCCTCGTATTCCCTTGCTGCACCCTGATCTATTAAGGCCTTCACAACAGGACGTTGGATACCAGACGCCTCTATCAAAGTTTTTACTGTCATCTTTTGTTCTGCATGTTCCTGCATCCAATTCACTAACTCAAGTTGTTTCTTCGCATTTTGATGTAATTGTTTTTTTATCTCTATTAATACTTCAACTGCTGCAATTTCAATCATTTTAACTTTCTTCACGTTTGTTTTCTGCTGAATTGTCGTATCTACGACAACAATTCCGTCTGTAACGTACTGCTTGATTGTTTTTAATAAACTAGCTGTTGTCACTTCTTTCAACGCAATTCGATTTCGTCCTGAGAGGAGCTCTTTAAACGCTTCATCTTGTATATCATCGGGTTCATTAATGAGGACGAATTTTTCATATTTTGCACGCATGGCTGCGGGTAACATTACTTGTAATGCATCAATTTCATAAGCTAAGGTTTCAGTCGCTAACCAACGTGACAATTCAAGTAACTCCGTTGACAGAACAGGTTCAAAATCGATCAACTCATGGATCGGTTTTAATTTACTTTGATCCAATAAACTTTCACTTTTTAACCCCGTTACATACCCAAGGACTTTTCGATTGCCAAAAGGGACTTTCACGCGAATTCCAGGCGCGATGATGGCTAGAAAAGAATCTGGAACAACATAATCAAAAGGCCTATCGATAGGATAGGCCGACACATCTACAATTACTTCAGCAATCATTACAATCCCCAAACCCTTCTGCTTCAATAATGGCCTGGAGTAAAATTGTTGCCAATTCATTTTTAGTCATCGCTGGATAAGGTTTGTGTAACCCTTTTTTAGAAAGTAACGTGACAACATTTGTTTCATTGCCAAATCCACCTTCTGGATCAGTCACATCATTCACAATCATATAATCTAAATTTTTCTTTACAAGTTTACTTTTCCCATGATCGAGTACATTTTGAGTTTCAGCCGCAAAGCCTACAAGAATTTGTTGTTTTTTTCGTTCTCCCAAGCTATGTAAGATATCTGTCGTTCGCGCAAGTTCAATGATTGCATCATCCGTCGACTTCTTTATTTTTTGTGGTTGAATGACTGCTGGACGATAATCCGCCACCGCCGCAGATTTTATAACAATTGCTGCGTCATCATATTCCGCATTTACAGCTTCATACATTTCAGCTGCACTCTCAACGTCTATAACTTTCACACCATGTGGTTTTGAAATACCTACGGGTCCAGAAATGAGCACTGTGTCTGCGCCGAGGTTAGCAGCCGCTGCTGCCATCGCGTACCCCATTTTCCCACTTGAAAAATTAGAGACATAACGAACAGGGTCAATGCGTTCACGCGTTGGGCCTGCTGTAATGACGACTTTTTTTCCTGCGAGCGGCAAGTTTTTGGGTGTAAAATGTGCATGCACGAATTCAACAATTTTTTCTGGTTCTTCTAGACGTCCTTTACCAACGTAACCACATGCAAGGAAACCTTCAGAAGGTTCAATAAATCGATGGCCGTCAGTTCTCAATCTTGAAATATTACGAATCACCGCTTTGTTGTTGTACATGTTGACATTCATCGCAGGCGCAAACCAAATCTCGGCTGTTGTGGCAAGCAAAATCGTTGTCACCATATCATCTGAAATCCCATTGGCTACTTTCCCAATTACATTTGCCGTTGCTGGTGCAACGATAACACGATCCGCACAATCCGCTAAATCGATATGAGCAATGACACGGGAATCTTTTTCATCGAATGTATCAAAGTAGACATCGTTTCTAGACATTGCTTGAAATGTCAAAGGTGTCACAAATTCCATTGCTGATTTTGTCATGACAACTTTTACATCCATTCCCGCTTGCGCTAATTTACTCACAAGTGCAACCGCTTTATAAACGGCAATTCCACCCGTTACACATATGAGAATTTTTTTATTCATAAGCACTGCAATCTCCCTTTCTAAAACGACAAACTCCCAAAGAAAACACATTTCTCAGGGAGTACGGTATCGTTACTATTTTAAGGATCTATCTGGTCTTAAAAATTTATTCCACATAAGAGTTGACTCAATTAAAATGACTTTCAAATCTAAATCTCATCTTCATAGATGATCGATTGGTCTTGGTCTTTTTTAGTTAACACACCAGCTACTACTTCTTCAAGTGCTCTACCTACGTCTTTTCTTGCTTTGTAAGTGGCTAATAATAGATTTTTTTCCTCTTGAATTTCACGTGCGCGTTTTGATGCAATTGTCACGAGTGTGTATTTCGAATCGACTTTCGCTTTTAATGAATCTACTGATGGATATAACATTTAATAATCCCCTTCCAACATCTGTGTGTATCTTTTTTCAACGCGTTCTCTACGGCAATGTTCCGCAGTAACGATTGCATTAATGCGATCACAAGCATTTTGTACTTCATCATTTTCCACGACGTAATCATAAAGATTCATCATTTCCAATTCCTCGCGCGCTTTTAGGACACGTGACTGAATCACTTCAGAAGTCTCCGTCCCTCTACCGACGAGTCGATCTTCAAGCGCAGAAAGGCTTGGCGGTGCTAAGAAAATAAAAAGACCATCTGGTGCGATTGCACGAACTTGTGCTGCACCGACGACTTCGATTTCTAAGAAAACATCACGGCCTGCATCTAATGTTTCATTGACATAGTCAAGTGGCGTCCCGTAATAATTCCCAACATATTCCGCATACTCGAGAAGTTTATTTTGCTCAATCAAACTTTCAAAGTCTTCCCTTGTTTTAAAGAAATAATCTGTCCCATCTACTTCGCCTTCGCGCGGACTCCTTGTCGTCATGGATACAGAGTACTCATAATTCGTATCTGGTTGTGTAAAAAGCTCTTTGCGCACCGTTCCTTTGCCAACACCTGATGGGCCTGAAAGAACGATGAGAAGTCCACGTTTTTTATACATCTTATCCCTCTTTTTCCTTTTTTGACCGTTGCTACCTCTAGAAGTAATGGATACCCTTTTTTATTGAAACAACTTGTTCATATTATAGCATAAATGGACGATAGAGTGCTAAAATAGAACAAAATGAAATGAAAGAGGAGTTAATATGGCATTTGATGGTTTATTTACAACAGCAATGGTGAACGAACTCCAAGTTTTACAAGAAGGACGTATTTCTAAAATTCATCAACCCAATAAACAAGAAATCATTTTCTTAATTAGATCGAAAGGTCAAAATCACAGATTGTTAGTATCCGTTCATCCTTCCTATTCACGAATTCAATTAACAGAAGAGGCCATTACGAATCCAGCGGAGCCGCCAATGTTTTGTATGGTCTTACGTAAACATCTTGAAGGTGGGTTTATTTCCTCGATTCAACAGTATGAAACAGACCGCATCATCGAGATTAATATTCTCGCAAGAAATGAAATCGGGGACCAAGTCGAAAGAAGACTATACGTTGAAATTATGGGTAGACATAGTAATTTAATTCTCGTAGACCCTGAACGTAATTTAATCATTGACAGCTTAAAGCATTTACCCCCTTCCGTAAATAGTTATCGGACTGTGTTGCCGGGTCAACCGTATGTTTCTGCACCACCACAAAATAAAAAGAATCCATTTCTATTTACAGAAGAAGAGTTCTTAGTCCTACTTCCCACGATTGAAACAGGACGAGATTTTATGCACGTATTTTCTGGCTTTTCACCGATTAACAGCGAGGAACTTTTCTATCGCTTGCAACAATCGCCAACTGACAATCCATTTACGATTTTCACTTCTTTTCTAGCTTCCTTTAACGGAGAATTAACACATCCAAATATCTCTGAAAGTGATGCGCGTATGGTTTTTTCTGCGACTGCTTTGTCGCATGTGGGGAAAGAAATCACAACGTTTGAGACCGTCAGTAAGTTACTTGATTCTGTTTATTTTGAGCGCGCCCAACGAGAGCGCGTGAAATCACAAGCAGCGGATTTGGAACGCTGGTTGCAAAACGAAATTGCAAAGCTGACATTGAAAGTGAAAAAGTTATTAAAAGAGCAAAGCTCTGCCGAACGACTCGATACATTCCAGTTACACGGTGAATTATTAACTGCAAATAGTTATAAAATTGACAAAGGCGCTACTGAAGTCGTTGTTGATAACTATTATGAACAAGGTACGACTGTTTCAATCCAATTAGATCCAAGAAAAACAGTAATTGAGAATGCCCAGCGCTATTTTTCAAAGTATTCAAAAGCGAAAACAGCGTTAATCATGATTGCAAAACAGCTCAAAAAAGCGAAAGAAGATATTGAATACTTCGAAATGATTAAACAACAAGTCACACAAGCTTCTCCAGATGATATTGCTGAAATACGAGAAGAACTTGCAGAACTCGGCTTCATGAAAGCCCGACATGCAAAAAAACGAAAGAAAGCGAAACAACCTAAGCCTGAATCCTTTATCTCTTCAGCTGGGATTATGATTTCAGTTGGGAAAAACAATAAACAAAACGATACATTAACCTTTAAAATTGCTGCGCGCAATCACGTCTGGTTGCACACAAAAGATATTCCTGGCTCTCACGTCGTAATCCACGATGAAGCACCAGATGAAGAGACGTTACACGAAGCTGCAATGCTCAGTGCTTACTTTAGTAAAGCCCGTGAGTCTTCTTCCGTGCCTGTAGATTATACGGAAGTAAAACACGTCAAAAAACCGAACGGCTCAAAACCAGGATTTGTTATTTATTTTGAACAAAAAACACTGTTCGTCACACCAAATGAAGACCTTGTGCGGAAACTTAAAAAGTAAAATTACACCACTCACGAATAAAAGCCAACCCAATGTAAAAATCACAATGGGTTGGCTTTTTAAGTTTTTCAATTACAATGAGCCTTCTTTAAGCTTACCGTGCCAGGCTAAAAGTTCTTCAATCGCTTGGTCGTTGATGGCACCCTTCTCTTTTGAAGCTTCAATCAGTGCGCCAAAATCAGTCAAACTCTTATAGGATAATTCAACTGATGCAAATGCTTCATCCGCTTTGTTCAGTTCATATGTAAAAATAGACACAATGCCAGTGACGTCGACTTTCTCAGAACGAAGGGCTGCTGCCGCGTTCAAACTGCTGCCACCTGTAGAGATTAAATCTTCAATAATAATCGCTTTATCGCCAGTGGAAACTTTCCCTTCAATTTGACGGCTACGTCCATGTCCTTTAGCAGAGGAACGAACATACACCATTGGCAATTCTAAAATATCTGCAACCCATGCTGCATGTGGGATGCCCGCTGTCGCTGTTCCCGCAATAATTGTAGTTTCAGGATAAAATTCACGAATCAAATTCGCAAGTCCCTCCGCAATTTTTTTGCGGCCGACAGGATCTGACATGGTCAAACGGTTATCACAATAAATTGGTGATTCAATGCCTGATGCCCATGTAAACAGTTCTTCTGGACTTAATTCGACCGCGCCTACATTCAATAATACATTAGCAATTTCTTTTTTACGCATTGTCATTTCAATCCTTCCCATTGTGCAGTAATTACGTCATACGCTGCGCGTGGATCAGCTGCTGCTGTAATCGCTCTTCCGACGACGATATGCGTCGAACCCGCAAGACGTGCTTGTTCGGGCGTTGCGATACGCTTTTGGTCCTGATTTCCACTGTCTGCAAGACGAATGCCAGGCGTGACTTTAAAGAAATCCTTGCCGCAAGTCGTTTCGATACTAGTTGCTTCATGAACAGAACAAACAACGCCGTCAAGTCCTGCTGCTTTTGAACCCTTGGCATATTGCAAAACAGATTGTTCGAGAGAAACACCAATGAGTTGTTCTTCCCGTACTTGTCTTTCATCCGTTGATGTTAATTGTGTCACACCGATTATAGAAGGACGTTGCTGTCCGCTCGGTGTCCCTTTGTCTAGGCCTTCAAGCGCTGCTTCCATCATCGTTTGTCCACCTGCCGCATGAACATTGACCAAATCAGCCCCGAGCCCAGCTAGAACTTCCATCGCTGATTTCACTGTGTTTGGGATATCATGCAATTTCAAATCCAAAAAGACGTCATACCCTTGCTCTTTTAATTTCGCGATAATCGCGGGGCCTTCTTTGTAATAAAGCTGCATCCCTACTTTTACATTAATGCCGCCTTCAAAAGCTTCTAAAAAAGTTAAGGCTTCTTTGGTAGAATGAAAATCAAGGGCAATAATCGGTGATTTCTTCATAAGCGATGACTCCTTCCTATGAGTTCAGAGATATGATTGACGCCTAATGCATCCAATTTTCCAGGCAATTCTTCTATGATCGTTGGACAAATAAAGGGATTAATAAAGTTTGCTGTTCCGACCGCAACCGCGCTCGCACCTGCTGAAAGAAAATCGATGACATCTTGCGTTTCTGTCACCCCACCCATCCCAATAATTGGAATGTTGACGACTTGACTCACTTCATGAACCATCTTAATTGCGACTGGTTTTATCGCTGGACCTGACAAACCACCTGTTAGATTGGCAATGACAGTTTTCCCCGTTTTCTCATCCAAACGCATCCCAAGTAACGTGTTAATCATTGTAATCCCGTCAGCACCGCCTTCTTGTACTGCGATTGCAATTTCTTTAATATCCGTAACGTTCGGAGATAATTTAACATAGACAGGCACTTTAGATACCGCTTTAACGGCTGCTGTTAATTCTTTCGCAACTTTCGGATCTGTACCAAATGTAATGCCGCCTTCTTTTACGTTCGGGCAAGAAATATTGAGTTCAAGTGCTTTGACATTCGGCGCTGTAGAAATGACTTTTGCAACTTCTACATAGTCCGCTGTTTCCGTTCCAGCTACGTTGGCAATAATCGGAACGTCGAATTTTTCAAGCCAAGGGAGTTCGTGAGCCATAACATGCTCAAGTCCTGGATTTTGTAAGCCGATTGCGTTCAACATCCCCGAAGACGTTTCTGCAACGCGCGGTGTCGGATTTCCGAGTCTCGTTTCTAATGTCGTTGCTTTAATCATAATCGCACCTAACAAAGATAAATCATACATATTTCCGTATTCTTGACCAAAGCCAAAGCACCCTGATGCTGGCATGATTGGATTTTTTAAATGTAAACCGGGTAACGTTACTGAAAGTCTGTTCATATCGCCACCACCCCTGCTGGAAATACAGGACCGTCTGAACATACTTTAATATAGGCACGGTCATCTTTTTCTGTTGTTTCACAAACACAAGCAAAACAAGCGCCCACGCCGCAACCCATTCGCTGTTCAAAGGATAGAAATCCTTTTTTGCCTTCATATGCATTTTGTACCGCATTCAACATCGGCATCGGGCCACAGCTATAGTACGTCGCAAAGTCTTTCCCCAATGTCTCCATGACATGCGTAACAAAACCTTTCGTTCCGACTGTGCCGTTTACTGTGACAATGTGCGTATCGCCAAGCGCTTTAAATTCTTCTTCATAAAATACAACCTCTTTAGATTCGAAGCCGAGGATATGCACACAAGTCACTCCTTTGGCAGTCAGCTGTTTAGACAATTCATAGAGCGGAGGGACGCCGATCCCCCCCCCAATTAAGAAGGCCGTTTCACCTACTGCTGTTTCTGCTACTGGAAAGCCGTTCCCTAAGGGACCAAGCACATCCACTGAATCCCCTTCACGCTTCTTCGAAAGCGCAGTCGTGCCTTTCCCTTCTGCGCGGTATAATATTGTCATTTCATTTGCCTCTCGGTTAATAGAAGCAATTGAAATCGGCCTTCTGAGTAATAAATCATAAGCATCATTCGCGCGAATATGAACGAATTGTCCTGGTGATGTAATTTCACTTACCAGTTTCCCTTGTACAATCATTTCAAAAATATTGTGACCAATTTCCTTCTGTGATTTCACAACCATCACATCTTGAATGATCATATACGTACCTCCTGCTTCGTCATCGCCTCTGCTTGGAATGTCATCGATTCAATCACGCGAAGCAGTGCTTCTGCTGTATCCATAGAGGTGAAACAAGGTATTCCATTTTCTACAGATTGACGACGAATACGGAAGCCATCACGTTCAGGCTGTTTTCCTTTCGTCAACGTATTAATAACAAACTGCGCTTCTCCGTTTTGAATCACATCGAGCAACGTAGGCCCTTCAGAACCGATTTTGCCAACCATTTCAACGCGGATTCCAGCTTCTTGTAAAACATTCGCTGTGCCTTCAGTCGCCATAATTCGATAGCCAATTTCTGTAAAGCGTTTAGCAATCGCTGTAATTTCTTCTTTATCTTTATCAGAGACAGTCATGAGCACTGTACCGTATTCTTTAATTTCCATTCCTGAAGCGACTAACCCTTTAAACAAAGCTTTTTCAAGTGTAGTATCTTTCCCCATTACTTCACCTGTAGATTTCATTTCAGGGCCAAGCGTCGTGTCTACACGGCCCAACTTTTCAAATGAGAAGACAGGTACTTTTACATAGACACCTGCTGGCGCTTTAGCGAGTCCTGTTGGATAGCCCTGTGCAACTAATGACTGGCCAAGTACGGCTTTTGTCGCTACATTAGCCATTGGAATATTCGTAATTTTACTCAAAAACGGTACCGTACGACTTGAACGTGGGTTGACTTCTATGACGTATACTTCACCTTTAGAAATGACATACTGAATATTTAACAAGCCAATAATGTTTAACCCTCTTGCAAGACGCGTTGTATAATCCGTAATCGTCTGAATATGTTCATCTGACAGATTTTGCGGTGGATACACAGCGATCGAATCCCCTGAGTGAACGCCTGCTCTTTCGATATGTTCCATGATTCCAGGAATTAATACATTTTCTCCGTCACTAATGGCATCCACTTCAATTTCAGTACCTGTCAAGTATCTATCTATCAGTACTGGATGCTCGGGGCTTGCTTCAACTGCATGTTCCATATAATAAACGAGCTCTTCTTCTGCATAAACAATCTCCATCGCCCGTCCACCTAGTACATACGAAGGACGAACAAGCACTGGATAACCAATTTCATTTGCAATCGCGACTGCTTCTGGAACAGAAACAGACGTTTTACCAAGTGGTTGAGGAATGTCAATTTCGCGAAGTGCACGCTCAAATTTATTACGATTTTCTGCACGGTCAATATCTTCAATGGATGTTCCAAGAATTTTCACACCACGCGCTTCTAAACCTTC
>JARIDM010000268.1 GCA_029263945.1 Sporosarcina sp. | reverse complement strand
CGCGACAATAAATCGATAGCCTGCACCCCGAACAGTTTCAATTGAAGACCTAATTTTATAATCCGCCAGTTTTTTTCGAACGCGTGTCATATTTACATTCAATGTGTTTTCATCCACAAAAGATTGGTCGTCCCACAACTGTTCTAATAATATTTCACGCGACACAACTTTCGGCGATGCGTCTAAAAGAAGTTCTAAAATGACACACTCTTTTTTCTGCAAAGGCACAACTTCATCTTTTATATGTAATTCCATCCGTTCTACAAATAAGTTCAGCGAACCTAACTTCACGGTACGTTCAGCTTGTTCTAACGCATATTCACCGAACGACCTACGTAAATGACTTCTGATTTTTGCCAACACAATTTCATAATGAAACGGCTTCGTAATAAAATCATCGCCACCGTTTTCAAGCGCAAAGACTTGGTCCATTTCACCAGAACGCGCCGAAATGAAAATAATCGGACACATCGTATGCGTTCGTAATTGGCGACACCAATAATAGCCATCATAAGAAGGCAAGTTTATATCTAACAGGATGAGATGCGGATCAAATGCAAGCACTTCTTCCGTTACATGGTCAAAGTCTGCGATAATTTCAACATCATATTGATATTTTCGGAGCGTATCCGCAAGTAATTCTGCAATTTTCCGGTCGTCTTCAACGACGAAGATTCGATGTTTGTCCATGATCCATTCTCCTCTCAACAATATCCCCATTATAGCGTAATCAGGCGTGAAATACTTGTGGAGCAAGCAGCCAAAAAATTCACAAACAAAAAAGGGACTGGGACAAAACCAAAACCGCGTGAAGCCAAGTACAAGAACCTTGGTTTCACACGGTTTCACATTGAATACTTCATTATTCCCTCTAGATTTACCTCTTTTGTCCCAGCCTCGTACATCTTAATAGATTAATTCAACAAATTCTTCCTGCGTAATGCCCCCGAGATACTTAGAGACATCCAATTCCGTAAACGCATCGTTGATCGATTGCTTATTATAAGGGATGCCGCGTAATTTATCCTGAATGACGTCAATTTCACCAAGACCAAAGAAGTCACCGAAAATCACCGCATCTTCAATGATGCCTTTGTTCACTTGAAGTCTCACTTCAATGCCACCCACCGCGAATCGGTCAGACACTTGAATATTGAATTTCGGTGATTTACCGTAGTTCCAGTCCCAATTTGCGTAACGTTCCTTAGAAAGCGCATGAATTTTTTCCCAATCTTCTGCTGTTAGTTCTTTGTACTGAACTTTTTCTTCACCGTCAAAAATAGACTTTAAAATTTCAAGGCGGAACTGTTCGATGTCCATCGGCGCTTCAAGAAACTCCGAGATATTCGCCACACGACTGCGGATGGACTTAATGCCCTTCGATTCAATCTTGTCTTTTCGAACTTTCAGCGCGGAGACAACTGTATCTATTTCTGTATCAAACATCAACGTTCCGTGTGTAAACATCCGACCATGCGTTGAAAATTGTGCATTCCCGGAAATTTTTCGCCCTTCAACAAGCAAATCATTGCGGCCGATCAACTCCGCAGTTACGCCAATTTTTGCAAGCGCTTGTATAACAGGTTCCGTGAACTTCTTAAAATTACGGAAAGACTCTCCGTCATCTTTTGTAATAAAACTATAATTCAAATTCCCTAAATCATGATACACCGCGCCGCCACCTGATAAACGTCGCACAACTTTAATGTCATTGGCCTCTACAAATTCTGTATTTATTTCTTCAATGGTGTTCTGATTTTTCCCGACAATAATCGAAGGTGCATTTATATAAAACAGAAGAAAGTCCTCGTTTACATCCATATTTCGCAATACATATTCCTCAATCGCAAGGTTAATCTGCGGATCTGTAATTCCCTTATTGTCAATAAAATACATAACCATCTCTCCTCAATCAAGTAGTCGTCAGCTTATAGCATAACATAGGTTTTCAGCACATTTAACTTCATTTTGAAATGAACTGATCCTGCATGCATTACTATTTTATCTGAAAACTCAAGAAATGTGTTGACATATGATTATCTGTTGTACTACAATAAGAATATAAATAAATGTACTAGTACACAAGAGAGAGGAGCTGAAGAATTATGATTGAAAACATTGTTGAATTTTTCAAAAACCTACCCGCTAAACAGTGCGCAACATGTGGAGACGAAATTGCTGAACAACATGAGTGCTATACAAACCATTGCGATTCTTGTAATCATTAATTATTAACGATTGATCTGGACATAGCACCCATTAACGATAGAGGAGATGAACGAAATGATCGAGAACGTCATTGAATTCTTTAAAAATCTACCTGCTAAACAATGTGCGACTTGTGGTGACGAAATTGTTGAGCAACATGAATGCTACGGTAACCACTGTGATACATGTAACACCCTATAATAAGAAATAGCAGCACCGGAAATGAACGCCACTTCCGATGCTGCTTTTTTTATCTTTTTATTGGTTGAATTAGACGTCTATTCAACTAAATCTGGCTTGTCCGTAAAAATCCCACGTGCACCGATTTCCTTCATTTCTTCTGCTACTTTTGCTTCTTGAACAGCTGTTGCATAAACAGGCAAATTCGCTGCCTCCATTTTCTCGATGAACGCTTCATCTAAATACCGATGTGAAACCCCAATCGCTGTACTATAAGTGCGCAAGTTTTCTACTTCTTCATCTGAAATGACCGGCGTTTCCTCTTCTTCAAATGTGACCAACTGCAATAAAGGAATCTCCTGATTGAGTGTATGCAGGCGTTTTAGTGCTTTTTCATGAAAGGAATGTACAATTACTTGTGGTTCATCCTTGTTTTCCGATGAGGTAAAGGCATACTCCATTAATAACGCTACAAGCTTTTCTTCAATCCCTTTATTTTTTTCAGGTGCTTTTAATTCAATCATATAGTTAACCTCTGTACCTAAATCGTCAAATACTTCTCGTAAAGAAGGGACTCTAATTTTCTCCGTTGGCTCATTGTTCATTTTTTTCGCTTTCTTTTCATGTGTATTTGCGGATAGCGCCTTCAACTCTTTCAGTGTAAAGTCACTAATTTCTCCACTTTCCACTGTTGTTTTCGAAACGTCATGGTCATGCATCACAACGATTTCATGATCTTTCGTTAAATGAATATCGAGCTCTATGTAATCCGCCTTCATCTCTTCGGCAAGTTCATAAGAAGCCAACGTGTTATCTGGTGCATAAGCGGAAGCCCCTCGGTGTGCAACAATAAAAAATGGATCTTCCCCAGTAAATTTCGCGTTTATTTCATCGAGGCTACATCCTGTTGAAAGTATCACAATTAAAATTAGACCATATGTCATTTGTTTCATGACAATCCCTCTCTTTCTTACCTGTACATCCCCTTTTTTTCAGCTTAAGAAACGTTTGGATCAAATTTGAAAAACCGTCAACCATCACAACGTGACAATAAAAAAAGATCCACCCGAAGGCAGATCTGATTTTTATTCATATAATTCATCGAGTACTTCTCGAACGGCCGCTTTTCCCTGATTCACACAATCTGGAAGTCCAACACCTTCATAAGAAGCACCTGCTAATTTCACTTGCGGGAATGCCGCGCGAATTTCTGCGCGTGCGCTTTCAATACGTTTTTTGTGACCGACACGGTACTGCGGACGATCTTCTTTAAAACGCGTAATAACGATAAAATCAGGCGGACTTTTAATATCAATGACGCGGCTTAAATCTGCCAGTACAATACGCTCGATTTCAGCATCCGGCAAGTCAACAATCGCCTCGTCCCCCACACGTCCGACAAACGCACGGATGAGTACTTTACCTTTCGGTGTCGTCGTTGGCCACTTTCGGTGCGTCCATGTACAGGCCGTAATGGAATAGTCACTGCTTCTTGCAACGAGAAATCCAGTTCCTTCTTCCCGCTGGACAATGGCTTCTTCTGGAAATGCCAAGGCCACTGTCGCAACGGAAGTCGTTGGAATTCCCCCTAAGTCTTGTAGCAATCCATGAGGTGCAAAGACCTTACTTGCCGCTGCATGGCCCGTCGTCATAATGACAGCATCAGCCTCAATTTTTTCATCGTTATTGAGACGTAACAGTACTTTGTCTCCAGACGATTCGATCGATGATAAGCGAACCCCTTTTAGGATTGTCTCTGAATCTAGCTTCGCCTCAATCGCCTCGACGAGCGTTTCAAGTCCATTGCGGAACGTGTGGAAAGCACCTTCTTTTACTTTATTTGGCGTTGTCTTTTTAGGCGCTGTCTTCTTCATCCCCACGATTAAACTGCGGTGATTCTTTTCCACTTCCGCAAATTGTGGATAGGTCGATTGTAAACTCATATGATCGATATCCCCCGCATACACACCAGACAATAAAGGTTCGATTAAATTCTCGACCACTTCCGCACCCAACCGTCTACGGAAAAATTGCCCAAGTGATTGGTCACTGACCGCTGACGAGCGTGGGAGTACCAAATCACCTGCTGCACGTAACTTTCCAGCCACTGAAAATAAGTTCGTTTTAACAAAGGGACCTATTTCAGTTGGGACCCCCATAATGGAACCCCCTGGAATGGGATGAAGCGCGTCGTTAATATAGATATAAGCTTGTCCCGTCGCATTCTTCACGAGTTCATCCGCAATGCCAACATCTTCAGCAACTTGCCCCATACTCTTTTTTCGAATTAAAAACGAATCTGGACCCCGTTCAATCACGAACCCGTCACGTCGAACTGTCTCAATTTTACCGCCGAGACGATTTGACGCTTCAACGAGTAGTATATCGAGTGGAAGTCCCTTTTCACGTGCTTCTTTTTGCATATAAAATGCCGCGGAAAGCCCTGTAATTCCTCCGCCGATAATAACAACTTTTTTTCGTTGTTCGCTCATGTCCTCGATCCCTTTCTTTCACGGTAATTGTTATGCTCGAAGTTTCGCTATCACCGTATCGACCATCGCATCGATAAAAAGTGGATCTGTATTCGGCATTTCAGGTCGGTAATACGTCGCGCCGATTTCATCACAAACCACTTTGCACTCATAATCATTGTCGTATAGTACTTCCAAGTGATCAGAAACGAAACCAACTGGTGTATAAACAAATGTCGTGTACCCTTTTTCCTCATGTAATGCCCGTGTTAAATCTTGAACATCGGGTCCTAACCAAGGATCAGGTGTCTGACCTTCACTTTGCCAACCAATGGCATAGGTTTCAACCCCAGCTGCAGCAGTGATCAATTCCGCTGTTTCTTTTAATTGTTCTGGATAGGGATCTCCATTTGCAATAATTTTTTCTGGTAAGGAGTGTGCAGACACAACGAGACAGGCTTTTGCACGTTCTTCTTCACCCATACTTTCATACGTACCCCGTACTTTGTTCGCCCAAAACTCGATAAACTTCGGCTCTTTATACCAACTCTCTACCGAGGTGATTGTCATCCCATATTTGTCCGCTTCTTCTTTTGCACGGCCGTTATATGACTTTACCGAAAACGTAGAAAAAAGTGGCGCCAAGACGATAGAAGCCACTTCTGTGATCCCGTCATGATGCATTTCTTGTACGGCATCTTCAATGAAAGGTGCAATATGCTTCAACCCAATGTAGACAGTGAATTCAATTTCATTTTGCACGTGATTGAGACGGTCGCAAAGCGCGTTTGCTTGGTCTTCTGTAATCGTTGCCAGTGGTGAAATGCCACCAATCGCTGCATATCGATTTTGCAAATCTTCGAGTTGTTCTGGAGCTGGTGGACGACCGCGTCGAATATGCGTGTAATACGATTCAATGTCCTCTTCTTTGTTCGGCGTTCCGTATGCCATTACTAATAAACCCATTTTTTTCTTCGTCATGTGATCACCTCAAATTATGATTTATGCTTTCGCTTTACGTAATTCTGCGCTATACGTATGCACCAATTCAGTTAACTTTTTCAATGTCGCAGGTTTTACATCCGGGAATACACCGTGTCCAAGGTTAAAGATATGACTTCCGTGTTCGACCCCTTGTTCAATAATTACTTTTGCACGTGCTTCAATAATTGACCAATCTGCAAGTAAGAGCGAGGGATCTAAGTTACCCTGTAACGGTTTTGTCATCCCACGTGCTTCTGCCTCTTGAATCGGTAAACGCCAGTCAAGGCCGACAACGTCAACAGGTAAATCGTGCCATTCATTCGCTAAATGGCTTGCGCCAACACCGAATGTAATGAGCGGTACATTTAATTTCCGAAGTTCAGTAAAGATATGTGTCATGATTGGCTTAATGAAAATCCGGTAATCCGCTACACTTAGCGCGCCTACCCAAGAATCGAAAATTTGAATGGCTTTCGCCCCTGCATTCACTTGTGCCGTTACATATGTAATGGTCATCGCTGCGAGTTTATCCATTAAGGCAAACCATGCTTTTGGCTCAGACACCATAAATGATTTCGTTAAATTATAAGACTTAGAAGGTCCCCCTTCAATCATATAGCTCGCAAGCGTAAACGGGGCACCAGCAAAACCAATTAAAGGCACGTTCAGCATATCTTTCGTTAAAATCTGAATCGTTTCCAGTACATAAGGGATATCATCTTCAGGTGAGATTTCACCTAAATTATAAACGTCCTGTACCGTACGAATCGGGTTACTAATTACAGGACCGACACCCGCTTTGATTTTCACATCGACACCTAATGATGGCAAAGGTGTGACAATATCTTTATATAAAATGGCAGCATCAACATCATACTGATCAACTGGAAGTTTCGTTACATAAGCACATAATTCCGGTTGGTGTGTAATTTGTTCAAGCGAATTATTTTCTTTAATCTTTAAGTATTCAGGTTGTGATCGACCCGCTTGTCTCATATACCATGCAGGTGTATGATCGATCTTTTCTCCTCGTGCTGCACGTAAAAGTGTATCGTTAAACTTAGTCATTCGCACAACTCCCACTTTCAATTAGATTTTTATTTGATGGACTTATTTGTATCCTTTCTAAATAGTAGAGGTTCTACACTAAATTGTATAGGGAGAACATAAGATGTCATACAATTGCCATTATTAAATCGTCATAGGATGGACAATGATTGTTTTAAATTTCAATTTAAGGGAAAATGTAAAGTAGAAGTATATAAGTCAATTTCACAAGGGGGCTATGAAAATGAATATTTATTTAACGTCAGGCTCAATGGACTTCATGGAATCATTGCAGAAGAAATTCAAAGCTGACAACATGATTGTGATGCACGGTGCTGGCAATTCTATTTTGCTCCATGAAACAACAGGTAAAACACGCTTTGAAACGCCGAATCGGTATGAAGTAACTGCTTCTTCTGGTGAGTTACAAGCAGAGGGGTTTTTCGCTTTCAATCACATTCCTGTATCAGATGAAGGGAAACCCATTTTCGAACACCGTCTTCAAGTTCGTAGCGACAAAATAACGGCTGAACCTGGATTAATCGCATTTCGTTTCCTCCGTCCAACAAATTCTGATACGTATATCGTGATTACACAATGGACAGATAAGCGCTCTTTTGACCTTTGGAAAAAATCGCCGACGTACACACAATCTGCACATGAAATTGGCGAAGCAACGGATAGAAGGTCTCATCTTTTCTCCAGTGCACCTTATTTAACAACCTATACAAGTCAGTCAAATTCATAATTTAGTAATCATGAAAATCATGAAACCCTAATTCTTAAAGGGAATTTACACACAGACAAAGGAAATTGTTCATTCAATCTACCTTTGTCTGTTTTTTTGTCTATTGCTTGCGATTATGTTCATTGTTACAATTAGATTTCAGAACCATTTCGTTTCCAATAGGAGGCTACACCATTGAAGAATCAATTATACGAAAAGCTTTTAAGTTCTTTTGAAGATATGGTTGTGATTCGAAGACACCTTCACATGCATCCTGAATTATCTTTCAAAGAAGAAAACACAGCAAAGTTTATCGTCGATTTTTATGCACAACTTGGCATTGAAGTACAGTCTGGCGTTGGTGGAAACGGGGTCATCGCAAGGGTTAAGGGTGGAAAACCTGGAAAGACAGTTGCGCTTCGTGCTGACTTTGATGCACTCCCTATCCAAGATGAAAAAGAAGTGTCTTATCAATCCACCGTTCCAGGTGTCATGCATGCTTGTGGACATGATGGACATACCGCAACACTTTTGCAGTTGGCCAAAGCCATCCATGAATTGCAAGAAAATCTATCAGGCGAATACGTCTTTATTCACCAACATGCAGAAGAATTTGCACCTGGTGGCGCGAAACCAATGATTGAAGCAGGTTGCTTAGACGGCGTCGATGTTATTTTCGGAACCCATCTGTGGTCCTTAACTGACTTCGGTACAATTGAATACCGCGTAGGACCTGTCATGGCCGCAGCAGACCGCTTTGATATTATTATACAGGGCGCTGGAGGTCACGGGGCAGCCCCCCATCAAACAAAAGATGCTGTCGCAATCGGTGCACAACTTGTCACCAACCTACAGCAGATTGTCTCTCGTCGCGTAAATCCGACTGAGTCAGCCGTATTGTCTGTCGCTTCGTTCATCGCAGACAACGCCTTCAACGTAATTGCGGATTCTGCTCAACTGGGTGGTACAGTGCGTACGTTCAATCCAGAGATTCGTTCGTTAATGGAATCCGAAATTCAACGCGTTGTCGATGGTACAGCTCTTGCAAATGATTGCAAAATCGAGCTCACATACACGCGTGGCTACCCTACTGTCGTGAACCATGAAGCAGAAACAATCTTTTTAAAAACGATTGCACAAGATGTGCCAGGTGTTGAAGCCGTCCTTGAAACGAAACAACATATGGGTGGGGAAGATTTTGGCTATTATTTAGAAAAGGTACCTGGTACATTTTTCTTTACAGGCGCAAAACCTGACGAGCCATATCCACACCATCATCCTAAATTCGACTTTGATGAAAATGCAATGTTAGTTGCCGCAAAAGTACTCGGTGCTGCTGCACTTGATTATCAAAAACAAGCAGCCATCGACATAGAATAAGAGA
>JARIDM010000236.1 GCA_029263945.1 Sporosarcina sp. | reverse complement strand
TGGTTTTCTCTGTGTTTTATCATAAAGATAAGGCCCGAGAACATCCACGATTTCTGATTTCAATGCTGCGCTATTCGAAGACGGTGCGTTCGATAGCTTACGTTGTAATTGCTTCGAAAGCATCCGCTGTGCTTCGTGAATCATGACACCTGATTCGCGCATATAAACAAAGCCGCGTGAAATGATATCTGGACCAGAAACGACACGATTCTTCTTCTTATCTACGGTTGCAACAACGATAACTAGACCATCTTCTGAAAGCATTTTACGGTCGCGTAGAACGACGTTACCGATGTCGCCGATTCCACTTCCATCGATGTAAACATCGCCAGAAGGAATGCGTCCAGCAAGTCTAGCGCTGTCTGCAGTAAGGGCTAACATGTCCCCATTGCCTAAAATGAAGGTGTTTTCTTTAGGTACATCACAGTCGACAGCAAGTTCAGTATGCATCTTCATCATGCGATACTCCCCGTGAATAGGCATGAAGTACTTCGGCTTAATCAGACGAAGCATTAACTTCTGCTCTTCTTGAGATCCGTGCCCAGACGTATGGATGTTATTTAAAGTTCCGTGGAGTACTTCTGCACCAGAGCGGAATAATGCGTTAATTGTTTTGTTAATACTTAATGTATTTCCTGGAATTGGGGAAGATGAGAAAATAACTGTATCTCCAGGATGAATTTGAACTTGACGATGTGTCCCGTTTGCAATTCTAGATAATGCAGCCATTGGTTCCCCTTGACTACCTGTACAAAGAATCATAACTTCACTTGCTTTTAGCTTATTCAGTGAGTGTGTATCCACAAATAATTCTTTTGGCGCATCAATATAACCAAGTTCGCGTCCAATTCGAATCGCATTATCCATGCTACGACCGAAAACAGCAATTTTTCGATTGAATTTTTGAGCAGATTCAATCACTTGCTGTAAACGGTGTATGTTAGATGCGAATGTTGCAAAAATAATACGCCCATCGACTTCTCTAAAGATGTCATTTAGGCTATCTCCTACTTTACGTTCAGACATTGTAAAGTTTGGTACTTCTGCATTCGTACTATCAGATAGAAGACAAAGAACACCTTCTCCACCGATTTTAGCCATTTTTGTTAAATCTGCTGGTTCTCCAACTGGCGTGAAGTCAAACTTAAAGTCTCCAGTATGAACAATATTTCCTGAAGGTGTTTTTACGACTACACCAAATGCATCAGGAATACTGTGTGCAGTTCTGTATAAAGAAACCGAAGTTTTACGGAACTTAATCACATCATCTTCATCTATAGGAATCAGTTTTGTTGTACGTAACAATCCGTGTTCTTCAAGTTTGTTTCGAAGTAAGCCAAGTGCGAGTTTCCCACCATATACAGGAACGTTTACTTTGCGAAGTAAATAGGGAATACCACCAATATGGTCTTCATGACCGTGTGTAATGAAGAGCCCTTTAATTTTTTCAACGTTACGTTCTAAATACGTATAATCAGGAATCACATAGTCAATGCCAAGCAGTTCATCGTCTGGAAACTTTATCCCTGCATCAATTAAGATAATTTCATCTTGGAATTGTACACCATAAGTGTTTTTTCCGATTTCGCCTAGTCCGCCTAGTGCGAAAACGCCTGTTTCGTTATTTTTAATAGAATTCATCTGTTAGACCTGCTCGAGCTCGAAATGTGGAGAAGCTTGCTCAAATTCAAGATGCTTTCCTTCGAGTAGTTGAATATACTCAAGATTATAATTACGACCCTTTAATCTTGAGCGTACTTCTTTTTCTGATTCTGCTTTAATGTACATGCATTGAGTATTTTCGCGGACAGGAACTTCTTGCACGTTTTCTTGATAATAAATTTTATAAATCATCTTTTTTTGCTCTCCTTTTAACGTTCAATTAAAAATCATCTCATTCTTTATATAGTAGCATGTCAGTAGAGTAAAATAAAGAAAAGCCGACCAAATCATTCAGTCGGCTTTAATCGTGAGTCATTCTCAAGCAATTGTCTTTTTTCCGAGTATGCCATTTAGCCGTCTCAAAACTTTTCGTTTTAGGCGCTTATACATGGCCACATCACTCCTTACTACTAATTATAACTCGTTTCGGAACATTCTGTCAAGTTGTAATTGTAGCTTTGGTCGTGGCTTGGCCTCGGATTATAGTTGAAAAAAGCGGGCTGAAGTTCAATCCCGCTCTAGAGGTGTAGCGTTTGGTATGTCTGGGAATGGGTTTGCTTCATTTATGTGGTCGTAGAACATAATCCCATTTAAATGATCAAGTTCATGTTGGAAAGCGATTGCCGCAAGACCTTTCAAACGCATTTTAAATTCATTGCCTTCTAAGTCGAAAGCTTTAATTGAAATTCTTGCATAGCGGGGTACATATCCTTCCACAACACGATCAACAGATAAACAGCCTTCACCTGCTGACAAATAAGTTTTTTCAACGGAATGACTAATGATCTTTGGATTTACTGCAATAAATGAAATGGCATCACCTTCTAGTTCAGCAATATGCAGTGCAAATATTCTTTTTGGTGCATTTACTTGTGGTGCAGCTAGACCAATTCCAGCACGTAAATCATATTTCTCTGAGATTTCCGGATCGTTACTATTCTTAAGAAATGTGAAAATATCTTCACCTAATTTATAATCTTCAGCAGTTAGCGGGAAGATAACTTCGTCCGCACGTTTACGCAAACTTGGATGTCCTTCGCGGACGATATCTTTCATTAAAATCATTTAAAACCACCCTTTCAATAATTAGTATATACAAAAATATAATAAAATGGGAAGAAGCTTGTAAAGTTTTTAGCGTTTGGTTGTAATCCATATGTTTTGGAATTATAATTCAAGGGAATTGGAGGGATAGATTGTGAAAGTATATATAGGAAGTTTTATGTTGTGTGGGCTGTTACTTCTTTCTGGGTGCTCATTCGGTTCGCCTACTGATGAGAAGCTCACCGAAGTATTAGGTGAAATGAATGACGCGGAAAAAATCTATCGTGATGGACAGCATGATTTAAATGAACTTGAACAAACTGAACAAGAGCAGTTCACAGAAATAATGGAATTAACACAAGAAGAACAAAATGAATTACAAGAGAAAGTAGCAAGAATCCAAGCGTTAGTTGAAGAGAGGCTTGTCCATATTGACGAAGAAGAAGCCTCAATTAAAAAAGCGGTGGAAGCTGTTGACGCGCTTGATTCAGTTATAGAAAAAGCAGATGACAAAGTAAAAACTGAACTAGAGAAAGTTAAAGAAAAAGCCAATGAGCGTTATAAAATCCACGGGACCTTTGTAAAAAGTTATAAGCAATTGGCAGATAGTCAAACAGCGCTATACGATATGCTTCTTGAGGAAGCGTTAGATTTATCTATTTTGGAAAAACAAGTGGATCAAGTCAACGAAGAAAATGATGAGGTAAAAGCGATTATTGAGAAGTTTAATGAGGTGACGGAATCATTAAATGATTTAAAAAAACAGGCATTTAAGACAATCAAGAAGAGTCAAGAATAGAAAATGCTGGGATGAATCGTGAAAACTTAGTTGTGTAAGGTTTCACAGTAAATTCACATCTATTACAGTACAGAATTTTTATTGTGCTAATACAGATTCCTGTAATTGGATTATTCAGACAACTAGGATTTTGTTTTATTACTTGTAATCCCAATGTTTGACCGTTCGTCTAGAAGTTAGTATACTAAAAAGTGTAGAAGTTGTACTAGTTGAAAACTTATCGATTCATAATACAGTTATAAAGGAGAGTTGCCTAAAATGGCTGCAAAAAAAGACAAGCAGTTCGATCCTGTAAAAGTACTTCAGGAGATCGAAGAGAAATTTGAAATGGTTCAAATCTTAAACGAAGAAGGCGAAATCGTCAACAAGGAAATGGATCCGAAGATGTCAGATGAGGACCTCGTTGAATTAATGACGCTAATGGTTTACACGCGTATTTTAGATCAACGCTCGATTTCACTTAACCGACAAGGTCGACTTGGATTCTATGCACCAACTGCTGGCCAAGAAGCATCACAACTTGCGTCCCAGTTCGCATTAGAAAAAGAAGACTTTATCCTTCCAGGATATCGTGATGTACCGCAAATGATTTGGCATGGTCTTCCATTGTCAATGGCTTTCTTATGGTCACGTGGACACTTCCAAGGGGGCGCGATTCCAGAAGGCGTAAATGTATTCCCACCACAAATTATCATTGGTGCGCAATATATTCAGGCTGCCGGTGTTGCACTTGGGTTCCAAAAGCGTGGACAAAAAGCTGTTGCAATGACTTATACAGGTGATGGTGGAACGTCTCAAGGGGACTTCTATGAAGGTATTAACTTTGCCGGTTCATATAATGCGCCAGCGATCTTCATTATCCAAAATAACCAATATGCGATTTCTACACCACGCGACGTTCAGTCAGCGGGTAAAACACTTGCACAAAGAGGTGTTGCTGTAGGAATTCCAAGTATTCTTGTAGACGGAATGGATCCATTAGCAGTTTATGTAGCGACGAGAGACGCGCGTGAACGTGCTGTAAATGGTGAAGGACCAACACTGATTGAAACATACACGTATCGTTACGGCCCACACACAATGGCTGGTGATGATCCGACACGTTACCGTACTTCAGAAACAGATTCAGAGTGGGAAAAACGTGATCCACTTATTCGCTTCCGTAAATACCTATCTGAAAAGGGTGTTTGGAGTGAAGAAAAAGAAGAAGAAGTAATTGAACGTGCAACTGAAGAAATTAAAGAAGCGATAAAAGTAGCAGATGCAGCACCAAAACAAAAAGCAACAGACTTTATGAAGATTATGTACAAAGGCGACATGCCGTATAACTTAAAAGAGCAATTTGATATTTATACAGAGAAGGAGTCGAAGTAACCGATGGCACAAATGACGATGATTCAAGCAATTAATGATGCGATGAAATCAGAACTTAAAAATGATGAAAACGTCCTCGTCTTCGGTGAAGACGTTGGTAATAACGGCGGAGTATTCCGTGCAACAGAAGGCTTGCAAAAAGAATTTGGTGAAGAACGTGTATTTGATACGCCGCTTGGAGAATCTGGAATTGGAGGACTTGCAATTGGTCTTTCGTTGACAGGATTCCGTCCGGTTATGGAAATTCAATTCTTCGGATTTGTTTATGAAGTAATGGACTCAGTAAGTGGACAATTGGCACGTATGCAATTCCGTAGTGCTGGACGCTTTAATGCGCCGGTTACTATCCGTGCCCCATTTGGCGGAGGCGTTGCAACGCCTGAAATGCATGCGGATAGTCTTGAAGGACTGATGGCTGCACAGCCTGGTTTAACAGTTGTCATTCCTTCTACACCATACGATGCGAAAGGGCTTTTAATTTCTGCGATTCGATCTGAAAACCCAGTTGTGTTTTTAGAGCACATGAAACTCTATCGTTCATTTAGACAAGAAGTTCCTGAAGAAGCTTACGAAATTCCTTTAGGCAAAGCGGATGTGAAACGTGAAGGAACGGATTTATCTGTTTTTGCATATGGCGCAATGGTTCAAGAAAGTTTGAAAGCGGCTGAAGAACTTGAAAAAGAAGGTTTTTCTGTTGAAGTAATCGACTTAAGAACTGTTTCTCCATTGGATATTGAAACAATTATTGGGTCTGTTGAAAAAACAAACCGCGCAATTGTTGTTCAAGAAGCACAAAAACAAGCTGGTGTGGCGGCGAACGTCGTCTCTGAAATTACAGAACGTGCAATTTTAAGTCTAGAGGCACCAGTACTTCGCGTTACGGCTCCAGATACTATATACCCATATGCACAAGGGGAAAAAACGTGGTTGCCAAATGCGAATGATATTGCAGAAACCGCTAGAAAAGTACTGACATTCTAATATTCTAGTTTTAAGTAGGGGGCTTCCACTACTTAAAAGTGATTCACAAAACGAAAAGATGTAAATGAAAAAGGAAGGGTGAATGAATTGGCTTATGAATTTCGACTACCCGATATCGGGGAAGGTATACACGAAGGTGAACTAATTAAATGGCTCGTTGAAGAAGGTCAGAAAATTGAAGAGGACGATATCATTTGTGAAATCCAAAATGATAAATCAGTTGTAGAACTCCCGTCACCTGTTGCAGGTACGATTGAAAAAATTCTAGTTCCA
>JARIDM010000197.1 GCA_029263945.1 Sporosarcina sp. | reverse complement strand
GAAGCAGCCCTTTTCGCGGGAAACCTATTTAGAATGTACAGTCGATACGCCGAGACGAATCACTGGAAAATTGACGTAATGGATTCCTCTCCCACTGAACTGGGTGGATTTAAAGAAGTAATCTTTATGATAAATGGACACGGTGCTTATTCTAAGTTGAAATTTGAGAACGGCGCACATCGTGTACAACGCGTACCTGAAACGGAATCAGGCGGACGAACGCATACCTCTACTGCGACTGTTGCTGTTTTACCAGAAGCGGAAGATGTTGACATTGAGATTCTTCGAGAAGACTTAAAAATTGATACGTACCGTTCAAGTGGCGCAGGGGGACAGCACGTTAACACGACTGATTCTGCTGTTCGCATTACCCATTTACCGACAGGGATTGTTGCGTCAATACAAGATGAAAAATCACAAATAAAAAACCGTGAAAAAGCCATGAAAGTATTAAAAGCACGTGTCTATGAAGCTGCGCAACAGGAAGCACAAGCGGAATATGCGGCGAACCGTAAATCAGCGGTTGGGACAGGAGACCGTTCGGAAAGAATTCGGACGTATAATTATCCGCAAAACCGGGTGACTGATCACCGCATTGGCTTAACCATCCAAAAACTCGATCAAATTATTGAAGGCAATTTAGATGAAATTATCGATGCATTAATTATGGAAGAGCAGGCGTATCGATTAGAAGGATTAGATTCAAATGACTGAGCAACTATACGAGGCCCGAAATAGGGCTTTTTCGTTGTTGGCGGATAAAGGGCTCGATACAGGTGCAGTTCAACTCGTCTTACAAAAAGTTACTGGAAAAAACCATGCATCCCTTCTAGCAAATCTTCGTGAACCATTAACAAAAGAACAACAAGCCGAGTTTTGGACGAAGATAGACGAACTGCTGACAGGAAAGCCTGTTCAATATGTCCTTGGAACCGAAATGTTTTATGGACGCACCTTTAAAGTGAACCAACACGTACTCATTCCTCGACCTGAAACAGAAGAACTCATTTATGAAACGTTGAATCGCTTGCCACATTTATTTGCAGATCGCTCCATTGCCGTGGCAGACATTGGAACGGGGAGTGGCGTAATTGGGATTACGATGAAAAAAGAATGGCCAACCGCAAAAGTGACTGCGACCGATATTAGTGAAGAAGCAATTGTCATTGCGAAACAAAATGCGGAAACGTTAGAAGCGTCGATCGTTTTTCAACAAGGAGACCTCGCAGAACCCCTCAAGTCTCAAAAATGGGACGTCATATTATCGAATCCGCCTTATATTGCACGGGGCGATGCAGAGGACATGGCAGCGACAGTTACAGCTTATGAACCACACTGTGCCTTATTTGCCGATGAAGAAGGCCTCTATTGCTATCAAAAATTAGCAGAATCTCTCCCATTGCTCATGAATAAACCTGGACTCATTGGCGTGGAAATCGGCTACACACAAGGAGAAGCTGTGCATAAGTTATTCGCAGAAGCCTTCCCAACAGCTAATATTAAAATCCAACAGGATATTAACGGAAAAGATCGAATGCTATTTTGCGAGATTATTGAATAAAACCGCTCCTCTTTGGTGACAATGCAAAGTAGGGGGAGATCAATATGTTACAAGACTATGAAATTAAGCGAACCGAAACAAATACGAGAAAAATTATGATTGTACTAGAATTTGCACTGATCCTCATCATCATGCAATCTATCCTTACTTTATTTGCAGGAGCTAGCGCCGAGGAAGCAGTTCAGTTTCGTCTACTTGCGCATTCTAATGCAGCAACTGACCAGCTTACGAAAGAAGAAATTCGTCGAGAAATCGCACCGCTTATCGACAACGTCGTAACAACGTCAACTTCAAAAGAAGAAATTGGAGAGCGTTTAGCTTCTTTAGAACCAACGCTTTTAAAGATTGCCAGTACCATTGCGAAAGGGCAGTCGATTCAATTAGAAAGAAAAAATGCCTTAATTCCACCGAAAAGATCGGGCTTCTCGATTCAACCACAAGCAACTTATGATACGTATGTATTAACAATTGGCAGTGGCCGTGGGGATAACTGGTGGTGTTCGTTATTTCCAAATGTCTGTTTCCAAGGGCAAGAGGAAAAGAGTGAAGAAAAAGTGACCTTTTTTATTTGGGAGTGGATAAAAGGTCTTTTCTCATAAGGTTATTCACAAATGTTGTGGGTAACTTTGATAAAATGTGTATAAGAGGGGTTTTTTGAATGGAAACAATTGTTGTGTCCGTGGATAACTTTCTGGATAAAGAAAATAATTATGAACAAGCTGTGGATATCTTAGAAAAAGGAGATGTTGTCGCATTTCCTACAGAAACAGTTTATGGACTTGGCGCACTAGCGACGGATGAGGCGGCGGTTGACAAAATCTTTAAAGCAAAAGGACGTCCATCAGATAATCCGTTAATTGTACATATTGGGACACCAGATGAAGTGAATTACTATGCAGTAAATGTACCCGCAACCGCTCAAGCATTAATGGACGCTTTTTGGCCAGGCCCACTTACGCTGGTGTTTGAACGTATACCCGGGACGATCGCACAGAATGTTACGCCTGGCGTATCGACTGTTGGCATTCGAATGCCAAATCATCCAGTTGCTTTAGGTCTTCTTCGTGCGTTAAAGAAGCCACTTGCGGCACCGAGCGCAAACCGAAGTGGCAAACCAAGTCCAACAGAAGCCATGCATGTAAAAAATGATTTAGATGGACGGATTCCGTTTATTATAGACGGGGGACAAACTGGAGTTGGTTTAGAGTCGACAGTGCTTGATATGACGACTGAACCGCCGACTATACTAAGACCTGGTGGCATCACGACCGAGATGATTGAGCGTGTGATTGGTTCAGTCGAAGTCGCGAGTGAGGGCGTGCTTGAAGAAGCACCTCGCGCGCCGGGTATGAAGTATACCCACTATGCACCTGATGCACCGCTGTTAATTATTGAGGCAAATCGAGCGAAAATAGCGCAAGCTGTAGAAGAACTTCATCAGCAAAACAAACAAGTGGCTGTCGTAGGTCCAACCGAATTAAATGTGGAAACTGCGAACTGGTATTTTGCGATTGGTTCAAGTGAAAACAAAGAAGAAATGGCAACGAATTTATATAAAGCGCTAAGACAATGCGATAGGACAAACGCAGACGTTATCCTAGCGGCCGAGCTAGATTTGGAAGGCGTAGGCACCGCCTTTATGAACCGACTTGTCAAAGCGGCCGATGGTAAGCGATATAAGTCACTAAGTTGAATATGTGAAAAAACCACTGCATACGATAAATAGAAGCGTATGCGGGGAGGTTTTCAAGTGACAGAGTTGTTTGCAGCTGGCATTACCACACTTGATATCATTGTGATTTTTGCCTTGTTAAAGGTTAAAGGGAGAAAACTAGCGTTAGTATTGTGGACAACTTTTTTTAATACGGCGCTTCCTTTCCTCGGGTTTGTCATTGGGGAATTTTCATTTTTACTTTTTGCTGAATGGAGCGCATTGTTATCGGGTGTATTGCTCGGTTTAATCGGACTGCATATGCTCTTACAAGATGCCGGGGAGCAGAAAGTAGA
>JARIDM010000188.1 GCA_029263945.1 Sporosarcina sp. | reverse complement strand
GATGCCTCCTAAATAAGACGTAATAAAATACGCGTAATAAAACATTTAACTTCTTGGTTTTCATGAGAGGTTAAGTGTTTTTTAATTTGCAATAAGCATTTGAGAGTACTGAATTAACTATAAAAATGAAACTATTTGTTTTATTCTGAATAACATTATTTCGCTAAATCCGTATGAAATGATCAGTAGAAAAAGGCAGTACTGCAAAATGTGACAGAAATATGAACAGAATAAAAATCTGTAAAAACGGATTCAATTGCCGACTAAAAGTCAAATGATTAACAATCATACCCCTTATTTTACGTTATAATATCAATTAGCAATGATGATTAAATTTTAATTAATGGAACTATGCGATTTATATTACGAACGTTATGGAGGTGCATTCAATGAATGTTCGCTTTTAGCGAATTAAATCGTTCGAATGATTAAAGACGCTTGAACAAAAAATATTGACCTATTAGGTTTCTCAAAGGAAATGCTAAAGAGTTACTACCAGTAACTTTAAAAAACGCTTTAAAGTTTTTTAAAAAGTACATAACTTCAAATTATAACGTTTTAAGTGTCTAGTAATCTTGTAAACATGTGAGTAATTCACTGGGAATTCAACCATTAAGAAGTTCATATTAATTTGAAAAAATTCAGTAATGTTCGGGAATTGGAGGTATAAATGTATTTTTATAAGACATAGGTGGTCATTTCTAACAATATATTTTACGTTGACTTTACAAGTGTGTGTAAAGTCCCCGTTATTTAGTATTTATTTACACGAAAGTAATCAACACTATATTTAAATATGTCTATACCTGATATAATAATAGTAGAAAGTGAAAATGTTGTTGAAAGGGTTTTGCCAATGGAGATTACATGAGTTTCAGATTCTGCTTTAGTACTTGTAGGCAGCGTATCTTAAAATAAACTAGCACATCTTAAGTTTTTTAAAATAATTGCTAAACAAATGGGTTCGCTACTTACAAAAGATGCACAAGTTTTATCGTTACATAAAAAAACAATTGAAAAGGGAGAAGAGTTATGAATAAAGAAAAAAGTAAGATTCACTTTGCGTGGTGGGTATTATTAGGCCTTTGTTTAATGGTTGGTTTAGGTCGTGGAGGGTTAAATAACTCTGGTGGACTATTTTTAACTTCGATTGATGCCGATTTAGATCTTGGGATTGGAAATTTGTCATTATATTTTAGTATTGCTTCAGCAGTAACACTTATATTTTTACCGCTTGCAGGAAAGTTAATATCAAAATACAATATTAGAACGGTTTTAATTGCTGCAATTATTTTACAAGCGGGCTCATTTGCATTATTTGGTTTCATGAATTCTGTATGGGGCTGGTATATTTTAGCAGTACCAATGTCATTTGGTGCGATCTTCATTGCATTAGTTGCTGGACCTGTATTGATAAATACTTGGTTTAAAAAGAATAACGGATTAGCAATCGGAATTATGATGGCTGCTGCAGGTGCGATTGGTGCGGTTGTACAACCGATTATTGCAAATTTAATCGTAACATCAGGCTGGAGAAGCGCTTATATTTACACGGGTGTTGGCGTACTTATTATCGCAATTCCAGTAATCTTATTGTTCATTAGAAAACCGCAAGACAAAGGATTACTTCCATATGGTATGGTTGAGTCAAATCCAGAGGAAGCTGAAGTAACTGAAGTTGTAGAGCCTGGTGTAGAACTTGCAGTTGCTAAAAAAACAGGTGCTTTTTATGCCCTAGTTGGTTTCTTCTTCTTAATTACATCGTTCGGTAGTTTTGCAATGCATATTCCTGCATTTGTAGAAAACATTACGCAAAGTACGACTTTTGCTGGAACGATTATGAGTATTTACATGGTAGGAATGTTAGTGGGTTCATTGGTATTTGGATTCTTAAGTGACAAGATTGGTGCTAAAAACACTGCACTTCTTGCAATGGGCATGGGAATGGTGACGATGATCATGTTGCTATACTTTGCTACTGGAAAGCCAGTTCTAATCACAGCATTCTTCTTGTTTGGTTTTGTTACTTCATCTATCGGAACGTTAGGACCAGTTCTTACATCTAGTCTATTTGGAACTAAAGATTATGGACCGATTTTCTCAACAGCGTCACTAGGTCTAGCGGTTGCTGGAATCGTTTCTCTTCCTATATACGGCTATATCTATCAATTTACAGAAAGCTACTCAGGTGCATTGTATATGATTCTAGCAATGTTAATTATAGCTGTTGTCTGTATCCTCTTCGCTTTCAAGAGCAAAGAAAAAATGATAAAAGATGGTTTGTGGAATTAATTAAGAACATTAAAATCGCCGCGATGCATTCATTTGCATGGCGGCTTTTTTTGTTGTCAAAAGTGTGGTGAAATCAGCCTGTTTTTAGGGATTAAAACAGTTTAAAACAAAACTTTCATATGCTATAGTAAATACTGATGAAAGTGGGTGTGATCATGCGCAAAAAATATGGAAGGCTTTTGAAGAAGGAAAATATTATCGTATTTCCAGGAACTTATGAAAAACTAATTCGAGAAGGATTTTTGTTCGTGGAAAATGGAGCGTATGAGCAAGCCGTCCGTGTATTTGACCAGGCGATTGATTTGGGCCCCGAATCAGTGGAGTTCTATGCTCCATACGCTTTAGCACTTTATGAAACGAAAGATTATCAACGTGCCAAAGAAATGACAATTCGTCTTCTTCATAGTGGTCCTGAGGATTATATTGGGACGATGGAACTGTATTTAACAATTCTGATTCAACTAGAAGAATACGATGATGTTGATATGAATATAGATATTTTACTAGAAGAGGGATTTGTGCCTGAAGAACTTATTAATAAATTTACGTACTTACGCGAACTGAATAACAGAATGTCGACTAGGTATGGAAAAGAGGATGCACCTGCACCTGAAGTGCCATTTACATTAGACGATTTTATTGATATGGATCCATTTTCTCAACAGCAAATGCTTGCATCCTTAAATGGAACAGATTTAAGAATGATGACCTCTATTCTTGAAGATATAGCAGAAGGGGTAAACTTTTCTCCACTTGTCATTACATTTGCGTTGTCGTTATTAGCTCAATCTGGACATGCAAAAGAACTTACGGTTCGAAAGTTCGACATGGAAAAGAAAGTTATACCAATAGACATGCCATTACCTGGCGAAGATGCACTGTCAAAAAAAGTTCTTTCTATTATAGAAGAACTTCTAGAGCAAGATCCAACTCGTTTTGAGTTAGCAAAAGGTATGGTTGAGAAATTTGAGATTACAGCATTTCCTTTTAAATGGGGAAACTACACAGCTGAAGAGGTCGCAAATGCTTATGTCCTATACATAGACACGTTATTTTCGGGTGAAGCATTTCCAATAACACCTCTCCACGAGTTTATCAAATACATGGATAGTGAAGTAGACTTTTAAAATACATGAAATATCTTGAAAGAAATAGGCTTTATGCTATACTGAAACAGTTGTCAATCATGAATATAAATGAAATAATAGAGTCAACAAATCATCCGGAGGTTATTAACTATGTCAATTAAATGGGAAAAACAAGAGGGAAACAAAGGAATTTTAACAGTTGAAGTTCCAGAAGAAAAAGTAAAAGAAGGCTTAAACCAAGCGTTCAAAAAAGTTGTAAAGGATGTACAAGCACCTGGATTCCGTAAAGGTAAAATGCCACGTCCGATGTTTGAGAAAATGTACGGTGTCGAATCACTTTATAATGACGCGCTCGACATTCTTCTTCCAGAAGCATACGGTAATGCTGTAGAAGAAGCTGATCTTACACCTGTAGATCGTCCTGATATTGACATTGAGCAAATGGAAAAAGGGAAATCATTAATATTTAAAGCAACAATTACAGTGAAACCTGAAGTGAAGTTAGGCGAGTACAAAGGACTTGAAGTTACACGTCAAGAAACAGAAGTCACTGAAGAAGAAATTGACCAGCAATTAAAAGACCGTCAAACAGCTTTCGCTGAGTTAGTGATAAAAGAAGAAGGCGAAGTTGAAGACGGCGATACGGTTAAATTAGACTTCAAAGGATTTTCTGATGGAGAACCATTTGAAGGTGGAGAAGCAGAAGACTTTGAACTTGAAATAGGTTCAGGCTCATTCATTCCAGGTTTTGAAGAGCAAATGGTAGGAATGAAATTAGATGAAGAAAAGAAAATCGAAATTACATTCCCAGAAGAATACCATGCAGCAGAACTAGCTGGAAAACCAGCTACATTTGAAGTGAAAATTAATGAAGTTAAAGTTAAAGAAATTCCAGAATTAAACGACGAGCTCGCAAAAGAAATTGATGAAGAAGTTGAAAACTTAGAAGAGCTACGCAGTAAATTGCATGAAAAAACTGTTGCTGAGAAAAAGACTTCATCTGAAACAGCACTTCGTGATGATCTTGTGGAAGCAGCGGCAAGAAATGCTGAAATAGACATTCCTGAAGCAATGATTAATTCTGAAGTTGAGCGTATGCTAGAAGAATTCGAACAACGCTTACAACAGCAAGGTATGAATTTGGACCTTTACTTCCAATTTTCTGGCCAAGATGAAGAAGCACTACGTGCACAAATGCAAGATGATGCGACAAATCGTGTTCGCGTTTCATTAACGCTTGAAGCAATTGGTCAAGCTGAGGCACTAGAAGTTCCTGAAGAAGAAATTAATGAAGAACTTCAAAAGATGTCAGAGCAGTTCGGCATGGAAGTTGAACAAATTAAAGCAACACTTGGTGGAACGTCAGTACTAGAAAATGACCTTCGTTTCAATAAAACAGTTGAATTCCTTGTAGAACATGCTAAAGTAACTGAATAATATATGATGCAAAGGGCAAGGTACGGTTAACCGTACCTTGTTTTACATAAGAAACAATGGAGTCGTAAAACGATTCAAAAGGGCACTAGAAAGAAAAGTGTTTTTATTATAAGTCTTCATTGCTATAGCACTACAACGCATAGGCAAAGTGATTGCTTCTTCAAAATATATGTTGCGTTGTTGTAGCAGAATTAGGTTGTTATGTAAGTGACTCAATTCGTTGAAAATAAATTTAATGTATAAGGATCATATATGGGATTCCTTTTGCAACAGCCCATAGCGTAGCTTTTGCATCGAATACGAAATAGTTGATTATACTGAATGAGTCTTGTATTATTGGGACGTGAATAGGGGTGAGCATGATGTTCAAATTTAACGATGAAAAAGATAATTTTAACTGTTCTTTTTGTGGGAAATCGCAAGATCAAGTACGGAAATTAGTTGCAGGACAAGGGGTTTATATTTGTGATGAATGTGTCGAACTTTGTGCTGAAATTGTCGAAGAAGAAGTAGGACTTGAAGAAGGCTTTGAGCTAAAAGAAGTACCTAAACCAAAAGACATACAAATTATACTTGATGATTACTTAATAGGACAGGATAGAGCGAAGAAAACGCTTGCAGTTGCAGTTTACAATCATTATAAGCGAGTAAACTCTGGTAGTAAAATTGATGATGTAGAACTTGCTAAGTCGAATATCGTATTGATTGGACCAACTGGTAGCGGTAAAACATTACTTGCTCAAACACTTGCACGGATTCTTGATGTTCCATTTGCAATCGCAGACGCAACATCACTAACTGAAGCAGGTTACGTAGGGGAAGATGTAGAAAATATTTTACTGAAATTGTTGCAGACAGCTGATTATGATGTTGAAAAAGCTGAAAAAGGCATAATTTATATTGATGAAATTGATAAAGTTGCACGAAAATCTGAAAATGCATCTATCACGCGTGATGTATCAGGCGAAGGCGTTCAACAAGCACTCTTGAAAATTCTTGAAGGAACTGTTGCAAGCGTTCCACCACAAGGCGGACGTAAGCACCCACATCAAGAATTTATCCAATTAGACACAACGAATATTCTCTTTATTGTTGGTGGTGCTTTTGATGGCATTAACGAAATTATAAAGCGTAGAACTGGGCAGAAGCTAATCGGTTTTGGTTCTGAACCAAATGCAGTTGACCAAGATGATGTATCGTTACTATCTCAACTCATTCCAGAAGATTTACAAAGCTTCGGGTTAATTCCAGAGTTTATCGGACGTTTGCCTGTCATGGCTAGTTTAGAACCATTAGATGAAGATGCTCTACTTCAAATTTTAACATTACCTAAAAATGCCATCGTTAAGCAATACCAAAAAATGCTTGAAATTGATGGTGTAACGCTTCGATTTGAAGAAGATGCGCTATTAGAAATTGCAGTAGAAGCGATCGAGCGTAAAACAGGAGCACGTGGATTACGTTCAATTATTGAAAATATCATGCTGGACGTCATGTATGAATTACCATCTCTTGAAGAAGTGACTGAATGTGTTATCACAAAAGAATCGGTAGTAGATGGTAAGAGCCCGATTTTATTAAGAGAAGATGGTTCAGAATTAACTTTATTGAAAGATAAAGATTCGGCCTAATAACCGAATGATGAAGCTGACTCCGATTGTGCACATAAGTTTGCGCATTTCGGTGTCAGCTTTTTACATAAAAGAACTTAACGGAGGTGTCTCGAAAGTGAAAACAACCAAACATACTGATATTCCATTACTTCCACTTCGAGGAGTACTTATTTACCCAACGATGGTTTTACATATTGACGTAGGAAGAGAGCGTTCTATCTTTGCCTTAGAACAAGCAGTAGAACGAGACAATCTTATTTTTCTTGCCTCACAATTAGATACAAGTGTTGAAAACCCAAATCCAGATGACTTATTTGATGTTGGGACACTTGCACATATTAAGTCTATGACCGAACTTGAAAATGGTGCTTATCGCGTTTTGATAGAAGGTCTTGAACGCGGTGAGTGGACGAAGTATGAAGAAGCAGATCTATACCCCGTAGTAGATGTTAATACATATACTGATTCTATCGAAAAAGATGTTGAACTTGAAGCGCTTATGCGCACGTTACGTAAACACTTTGAAAACTACTCTAAGATTTCTAAGAAGCTAACGAAGGAAACGTTTGAGTCTGTTGCTGATATTGAAGAACCAGGTAGGCTAGCGGATATGATTGCTTCAAACTTACCGATAAAAATAGATGGTAAGCAAGAAGTATTGGAATTATTTAATTTGAAGGAACGTTACGAATGGTTGATTAGGTGTTTATATAACGAACAAGAAGTCTTAATTATGGAACATAAAATCAATGCTCGTGTGAGAGATGCAATGGAAAGAACGCAAAAAGAGTTTTATTTACGTGAACAAATGAAAGCCATACAAACAGAGTTGGGCGATAAAGATGGCAAAGGGTTAGAAATTGCCGATTTACAACAGAAAATTGTAGAAGCCAATATGCCAGAAGACATTCAAGCTGTAGCTGAACGAGAGTTAAATCGTTATGAAAAAATTCCTTCTGCTGCACCTGAAAGTGGGATTATTCGAAATTATATAGATTGGCTTGTAACGTTGCCTTGGACGAAAGCCTCTGAAGACCAATTGGATATTATCCGATCTGAAGAAATTTTAAATCGTGACCACGATGGTCTTGAAAAAGTAAAGGAACGTGTGTTAGAATTTTTAGCTGTTCGTCAGTTAACAAAATCGCTACGCGGACCAATTTTATGTTTAGAAGGACCTCCAGGTGTCGGGAAAACTTCTTTGGCGCGTTCTATAGCCGAGTCTCTCGGAAGAAAGTTTGTTCGCATCTCTCTTGGGGGTGTACGCGATGAATCGGAAATTAGAGGGCATCGTCGAACATATGTCGGCGCTATGCCTGGGCGAATCATTCAAGGTATGAACAAAGCGGGCACGATAAATCCAGTGTTCTTACTTGATGAAGTTGATAAAATGTCGAATGATTTTAGAGGAGATCCTTCTTCTGCAATGCTTGAAGTGTTAGATCCAGAACAAAACGCGACATTTAGTGATCATTATATAGAAGAGCCTTATAACTTATCAGATGTACTTTTTATAGCAACCGCGAATGATTTGAGCGCAATTCCGGGTCCACTCCGTGATCGAATGGAGATTATTTCAATTGCAGGTTATACAGAGCAAGAAAAAGCCTTAATTGCAAAAAATCATTTAATACCAAAGCAAATGAAGGAACACGGTTTAACAGGTGCTCAACTTAGAGTAAATGATGAGGCTATAATGGATATCATTCGTTACTATACACGAGAAGCAGGAGTACGCAATATGGAACGCGAATTGGCTGCAATTTGTCGCCGTGCTGCGAAACAAATCGTTGCTGGTGAGAAGAAACGTGTTGTTGTAACAGCAAATACACTAGAACAGATCATTGGTAAAAAGAAATTCAGGTATGGATTGGCAGAAACGGTCAATCAAATAGGTGCAGCTACTGGACTCGCTTATACACAAGCGGGTGGAGACACCTTACAAATTGAAGTGTCTTTATCACCTGGAAAAGGCGAGCTAATCTTGACTGGAAAATTAGGAGACGTCATGAAAGAATCGGCACAAACTGCACTTTCATATGTCCGTTCAAAAACGGAAAAGTATAAAATAGAACCTGATTTCCATGAGTCAAACGATATTCATATACACGTGCCGGAAGGTGCGACACCTAAAGATGGACCATCTGCAGGTATTACAATTGTAACGGCGCTTATTTCTGCATTAACGCAGCGTAAAATACGGAGAGAAATAGGCATGACAGGTGAAGTTACACTTCGTGGTCGTGTGCTGCCCATAGGTGGCTTGAAAGAAAAAGCATTAAGTGCCCACCGCGCAGGGTTGAAAACCATTATTTTACCGTTTGAAAATGAACGTGATATCGAAGACATACCTGAAACTGTTCGCGAAGAGTTGACATTTAAACTCGTTTCAGATGTTGAAGAGGTACTTGAAATTGCATTGGAGGCGGAAGCCAAATGAGAGTCCATAATGTTGAAATGATTATGAGTGCGGTTAGACCCGAGCAATACCCAACTGAGGGTTATCCTGAATTTGCTTTAGCTGGTCGCTCAAATGTAGGGAAATCGTCTTTTATTAATAAAATGATTAGTCGAAAAGCTTTGGCGAGAACTTCCTCTAAACCAGGTAAGACGCAGACATTAAATTTTTACAAAATTGAAGAACAACTATTTTTTGTCGATGTTCCTGGATATGGCTACGCGAAAGTTTCTAAATCGGAACGAGATATTTGGGGCAATATGATTGAGCAGTATTTGACTGATCGTGAAGTTTTGCGTGCGGTCATTCAAATTGTAGATATTCGTCATGCACCTACAAAAGATGACAGGATCATGTACGACTTTTTGGTGCATTATGATATCCCTGCGATTGTTATTGCGACAAAAGCGGATAAAGTCCCAAAGGGTAAATTAGCTAGGCAAGAAAAAATCGTCCGTGAAACGCTAGATATGAGAACTGAAGATCCAGTCATTATGTTTTCTGCTGAAAAAGGAACTGGGATGGAAAAAGCTTGGAAAGAAATCGAACATAGAATGTAAGGCAATCGATAATTGTGCTGCTTATGTCAAAAGGTGAGGATAAATAAAACTATCCTCGCCTGTTTTATTTTATCCATGAATGACCTAAACAACCTTAAGCATAAATCGATATGAATGGTCGCGCTTCAACGGTTGGTCAGATTTGTTAATTATAATAAAGACAACTTATGTTATAATAAATGATGAAAAAGAAATCGAGAGGTGTGAGCACCAAAGTGCATACAATCGTAGTAGGCGTGAATCATCGGACTGCACCGGTTGATCTTAGAGAAAAATTATCGTTCGTGGAAGCAGATTTACCTAATGCAATGCGAGCGCTTCAACAACAAAAAAGTATATTGGAAAATATTATTATTTCAACGTGTAACCGGACTGAAGTGTATGCTGTTGTTGACCAACTACATACAGGCCGGTATTATATAAAAACATTTTTAGCGGAATGGTTTCAAGTGCCAATGGAATTCTTTGTATCGCATCTAGTTATTCATGAAAACGATAAAGCAATTGAACACCTCATGAAAGTATCTACTGGTATGGATTCTATGGTATTAGGAGAAACACAAATTTTGGGTCAGATTCGTGATGGCTTCTTAAACGCACAAGCGATTGGTACGACAGGTACTGTTTTCAATCAACTTTTTAAACAAGCGATTACGTTTTCCAAGAGAGCCCATTCCCAAACCGATATCGGTGCGAATGCGGTTTCCATTTCATATGCTGCCGTTGAACTTGCTAAACAAGTATTTGGTTCGCTGAATCATAAGCATGTGGCAATTATAGGGGCAGGCGAAATGGGTGAACTTGCGCTAAAGAATTTACAAGGTAGTGGAGCTGAAAAAGTAACGGTTATTAACCGAACCTTTTCAACAGCAGAGACGATTGCTAAAAAATTTGGCGGCGAGGCAAAGCCTATGAATGAGATGCAGTGTACATTGTTAGATGCAGATATTTTAATTAGTTCTACTGCTGCTACTGATTATGTGTTGGACTTCGATCTCATGAAATACGTAGAACGTTTACGTAAAGGCAATCCGCTGTTCTTAATTGACATTGCTGTCCCACGCGACTTAGATCCTAAAATAGGAGAGCTCTCTAATATATTCCTGTATGATATCGATGATTTGCAAGGGATTGTTGATGCTAATTTGGCTGAAAGAGAACGTGCAGCAGAAAAGATTAACTTCATGATTGAAGGACAAATTATTGAGTTTAATGAATGGCTAATAACATTAGGTGTTGTACCAGTGATTACTGCGTTACGTGAAAAAGCATTGGGGATTCAAGGTGCAACTATGGATAGTATTTTAAATAAAATGCCGGATTTAACAGACCGAGAATTGAAAGTTTTAAGTAAACATACAAAGTCTATTATTAATCAACTACTTAAAGAGCCAATTCAACAAGTAAAAGAGTTTGCCATGGAGCCAAAATCAGCTGAAAAACTTGAATTATTTAAACAGATATTTGGTCTTGAAGAGGAAGTCATTAAAGAGAAAGAAAAAGAAGCACTTGCTAAATTAGCGAAAGAGCGTTTGAAGGTTCGACGTAAACCTAATTTCACAGCAAAAACAGATTGGACATTTTAAAAAGTATTTAGATACACTTACTTGAATGAAACAAAGTGGAGTGTTTATACTAACTTGGATATTCGGAAAGGCAGTGGCGTAATGACTGATTTTACGATAACAAGACTGCATGAGTGGATCATCGTCTTGTACGCAGTCAGTCTTGTTTTTTATTTCATTGATTATTTAAATAAAAATCAGACAGCTCACCGAATGGGATTTTGGCTGCTGTCAATTGTGTATGCGATGCAAACTGTATTTCTAATCAATCATATGTTAGAAACGAAACAGTTTCCAATCCTTTCGTTGTTTGAAGGCATCTATTTCTATGCATGGTTGCTGATCACGATGTCAATTTTACTTCATTTCTTTTCTAAAGTTGGATATGTTCCGTTTTTGCTCAATATTATTGGTTTTGTTTTTATGACGATTCATACGTTTGCGCCAACACAAATAAAACAATCAGCTGTTGGTGATACGCTTATTTCCGAACTTTTATTTATTCATATTTCATTTGCGATCTTGTCGTATGTTGCTTTTGCGATGTCTTTTGTATTTGCGATATTGTATCTACTTTTATATAAAGCGCTCAAAAGGAGGAAATGGTCGAAACAGTTTGGCAGGTTACCTTCATTGCAACAAGCAGCAAACGGTATGAAAATCGGAATTGTTACGGGGATTCCTTTTTTGTTTATTAGTTTAATACTCGGGACGCAATGGGCAACAATCATATTAGAAGAATGGTCCCTATTCGATATGAAAATTATAGGTTCATTCTTTATTCTAATTCTATACGGTGTTGTGTTGTGGGGGATGAAAACGGGGAAAATACGAGGTAATAATAGTGCGTGGGCAAGCATCTTCGCTTTTATATTTGTCTTAGTTAACTTCTTTCTCGGTAGTACGTTATCGGGTTTTCATTTATGGATTTAACGTCGTTAACTCATGAGATTCAATCGTGAAATTGACTAATTTGTAATTTAACAGGAAAGGTTTGATTTGATGAGGAAAATTATTGTAGGTTCTAGAAGAAGTAACCTTGCTATGACTCAAACGAAATGGTTTATTGAACAAATGAAACAAGCAGGGGCGCCATTCGAATTTGAAATCAAAGAAATTGTAACGAAAGGTGATAAAATTCTTGATGTCATGCTTTCTAAAGTAGGCGGCAAAGGGTTGTTCGTAAAGGAAATCCAACAAGCCTTATATAATAAGGAAATCGATTTTGCGGTACATAGTATGAAAGATATGCCTGCTGTTATTCCAGAAGGGTTGAAGATTGGCTGTATCCCCGAAAGAGTAGACGCGCGGGATGCTTTCATATCAAACGATCATGTGAAATTTATGGATTTACCAATAGGCGCAATTGTAGGAACGTCAAGTTTACGTAGAAGTTCTCAGTTGTTATTACTGAGACCAGATCTTGAAATTAAATGGATTCGCGGGAACATCGATACACGTTTAAAGAAACTTTATGACGGAGATTATGATGCGATTTTACTTGCAGCAGCGGGCATGAAACGTGTTGGTTGGAAGGAAGACGTAGTTACAGAATATATGTCTACTGAGGATTGTATTCCGGCAGTTGGACAAGGGGCACTAGCAATCGAGTGTCGTGCCGAAGATGAAGAACTCCTAGATGAGCTTAAAAAAATATCTGATGATAAAACTTGGATTGAAGTTGAAGCTGAGCGAACATTTTTAAGAGAAATGAATGGTTCGTGCCAAGTTCCTATTGCTGGATTTGCAGAATATGACGGTAAAGAAGTGAAGTTTACAGGGTACATTGCTTCGCCTGATGCAAAGCAAGTTTTTAAGCATACCATCATTAATGAAAATCCTGTTCTAGCTGGACGAGAAGTAGCCAAAATCTTACATGCCCAAGGTGCTACGAAAGTCATTGAACAAGTGTTAGCTGAGATGCAAGATGAAGGAGAGTAATCTTTTATTAGGTGAAACAGTTGTTTTTACAGGGACACCAAAATCACAAGAAGTATTTGAATTGGTAAGTCAGTACGGCGGGACGCCTGTTTCCTTGCCTTTAATTGAAGTAGAAGAATTAATAGAGCCGACTGACGAATTACGGCTCAATGCATGTGCGACATATGACTGGCTGATTTTCACAAGTCAAAGCGCTGTGTCTGCTTTTGAAGCTAAACTCAATCGTGCGAAACTATCAGCAAGTTCAATCCCGTGTAACATTGCCGCAATCGGTACAAAAACTGCTGCTGCATTAGAAAAAATTGGGTTAACGGTGAAATTTATCCCGACAATTTTTAGTGCAGATGTCTTCGTTCAAGAATTTAAGCCAACGGAAAATGATATGCGTAGACTGTTATTTTTACGTGGCTCTATTGCAGGCCAAACGATTAGCGAAGAATTACCATTCGAAGTAGATGAGTGGACCATTTATAAGACAGAGAAAGCAACTAAGAATGTTGAAAAAATCAAAGATTTATTGCGCGACCGACAAGCAATTTCTATTTTATTTGCAAGTCCATCTGCCGTTCAAGTATTTTCAAAGGAAATAGTCCCACATAACGGGTGGGATGGATACACCATTGGTGCAATAGGTCACGTAACCGAGAAAGCACTTAAAGATGCTGGCGCAAAAGTGCATGTAAGACCTTCTATTTACACATTAAAAGATCTTGTCGATAAATTAGCGATACGA
>JARIDM010000181.1 GCA_029263945.1 Sporosarcina sp. | reverse complement strand
TTTTAAATCTGTCGAGGCACTCTTAACAGTTGACCTTAGTTCACTTCCTGATTTT
Organism: Sporosarcina sp.; assembly: GCA_029263945.1. Taxonomy (GTDB): domain Bacteria; phylum Bacillota; class Bacilli; order Bacillales_A; family Planococcaceae; genus Sporosarcina. The sequence goes on along the minus strand of JARIDM010000181.1, from coordinate 7,218 downwards.
GGAGTTGAATAAAGAACAGTAATTGCAGCTGCTACTGTCCCAGTTGCGAGACCGATGAAAAAAGTTGATGCTTTCATAATAAGTAACGCACTCCTTTCTATACGAATAGTATTCCTTTTACTACTTTTATTAAACCATTCATTTACTAGATGAGCAACAGAAAAGATAAATTACAAGGAGCAGTAGTGATGTAAGTATAAAAAAAGCTTTTCTTCGTATAGAAGAAAAGCTTTCGTATATTATGAAGTTGTGGCCGTTCGTGTAAAGGAAGACCTTTCCATCAATTTAGTGACAATCGGATAAATGATAAAGAATGCGACACCGTTTAAAGCAACTGCTGGAAGAACGACAGCGATAAATAATGCGCTGAAAGGTAATTCTACACCTAAAATGAAAATAGCGACGGATAAGAATATAAAACCTGAAAGCAATGTACCTACACCCGCAATTATAGTTGCACCGATTAAATGAGTCGAAACCCTTTTCAGTAAAACGATAACAGCATAAATCACAAATGCAGTAATTAATTTATCAACGATGTTGGGGAAAAACCCTAACGGAAACGTTGAAAATAATCCAGACAATACACCTGTTGTCAATGCGAGTATGAAAACACTACGGACATCTCGGAACAAGAAAATACCGATAAACATCATTGTTAACATAAAATCAGGTTTCATCCCACCACTAAATCCTGGAATGATTAGGTATAATGCAGCACCTACTGACACCAACATGGCCATTAAAACTAAATTCTTCGTATTCATAACTCATCTCTCCTCAGCTCTTCTACATTTTATTTTTTCCTATCGTATCCTCATGATCGATAGCGAAAAACTTATACAAAATACTACCTCTTTTTCATCAATAATGCAAGCTTAGTTTTCTAGTTTTTCTCGAATGACATCTGCCAGTTTTGCAATGACATCTGGTGTAAACGCCTCTTGTTTTGTTTTCCATCCAGGTTGAAAGCCATCTGTTTGATCATACCGTGGGATAAAGTGTAAGTGAAAATGGAATACACTTTGCCCAGCAAAGCCGCCGTTGTTTTGCAATAAATTCATCCCAGCAGGTCTGAAGTGTTCTTTTAGTACATTTGCAATTTTAGGTGCGGCAGCAAAGAATTGTGCAGCATCTTCTTCAGTGAAATCATAAATATTCTCAACATGCTTTTTTGGTATAAGAAGTACATGTCCTTTTGTTACAGGCATGATATCCATAAAGGCATACACATGTTCATCTTCATAAATTTTTGCGCTCGGTACTGCACCTTCAATGATTTGACAAAAAATACAACTTGTCATGTTGACACTTCCTTTCATGATTTAGCTTATTGTAGCATATTTTAGACATAAGGATATGTGCAAGATACAGCATAGTTGTTTTAGATTTGTTATTATAAAAAGAAGAATGGAGGATGGACATGCCAATTGTTGAATTGAAAGAAGTAACGGGTGGCTATTCGCGAAAACCCGTGTTGCACGAATTATCATTTGAAATTAAAAAAAATGAATTGGTTGGCTTAATCGGTTTAAATGGTGCTGGAAAAAGTACAACCATCAAACATATTATCGGGTTAATGAATGCACATAGTGGTGAAATACGAGTAAATGGTGTGACGTTTGATGAAGATCCTGAAAAGTATAGACAATCTTTTTCCTATATTCCTGAAACCCCAATTTTGTATGAAGAATTAACGTTGCGGGAGCATCTTGAATTAACAGCCATGGCTTACGGACTTGATCAGGATGTTTTTGAAGCACGTTCTGCAGCCTTACTAAAAGAATTTATGATGGAAAAGAGGTTGCGTTGGTTTCCTGCTCATTTCTCAAAAGGTATGCGACAAAAAGTCATGATCATGTGTGCGTTTCTAGTGAATCCAGCACTTTACATTATTGATGAACCTTTTGTGGGGCTTGATCCGATTGGGATAAAATCGTTATTGGAACAGATGACGGAACGAAAAAATGCAGGCGCATCGATTTTAATGTCTACGCATATTTTATCAACAGCTGAAAAGTATTGTGATCGAATCATATTGCTCCATGAAGGTAAGTTACGCGCACAAGGAACGATGGATGAGCTTAGAGCAGCCTTCAACCGACCAAATGCTTCCCTGGATGATTTATATATTGCAATGACCGAGGACAATGCTAATGAAAAATTTGCGTGAGCTTTGGGGAGCGCGGTTCTTCAACTATATGACCGAATTTCAGAAATACATGAAGTATGTATTTACTGGTCATTTGGCAATCGTGCTTGTATTTGCAATCGGGGCGGCAGGTTATGCGTATAGCGAATGGTTAAAAGACATCCCAACAAACTTTCCGTCGCTATTGATTGTGTCGGTATTCATTGCTGCGGCGCTGACTTATTCTCCACCCATTACGCTATTAAAGCCAGCTGATGCGGTCTATTTGTTACCATTGGAAACAAAGTTAAAAGGTTATTTAAGCAAAGCGCTAGGGTGGTCTGTTTTTTCACAACTTCCATTGCCATATATCTTTTTTATTATCGCTTTACCGCTCCTTTCAGCAACTGATATAGGATCTAAAGTGGCTTTTATATGGTTGGCCCTATTTATCTTCGCGATTAAATGGCTGTATGTTGAAGTTGAGTATTTTGTTCGTCATGCGTTAAGTGGAGCGCACATTTGGAGAGATCGTTTATTTCGATTTGTATTGGCATCTCTCTTTATTTACCTTTGGTTTACTGCGTACTTTTATCTTGTTTTTGGCATTGCAATTATGCTGGGAATTTACGCAAATTATTGGAGAAATGCGAAAGACAAAAAGCCTTTTCCATATGACCATTTTATTGCATTAGAGCAAAATCGAATGATGCGTTTTTATCGTTTTGCGAATTACTTTACAGATGTCCCACATTTGAAAGGGTCAATTAGTAGAAGGGCTTGGCTTGGATTTTTAATGGGGTCACCGAAATTTGGACAAGCTGAATCTCAGGCGTTTTTAGTTCGTCGTACATTTATTCGAACGGACGATATTTTTTGGTTGTGGTTGAGGTTAACAGCTATTTCTATGCTTGGCGCATTATTTATCTCGTTCCCAATCGTTGTTGTGTTATTTGTCGGAGCACTTACATTCGCATCTTCTATTCAACTCGTCTATGCCCTTCGTGCGGGTGACGAGTTTAGGATGGATATGCTCTTTCCAGTTAAGGGAAATACGCGACCTAATGCGATTCGGAAAACGGTTCGAACAGTGCAGTGGATTCAAGCGTTGCTTGTCATTATCTCGGCATTTTTTCTATTTGGATTATCCAGTACACCGCTTATACTCTTCTTCGTTATGATCGTTGTATCAGAGTTAACGATCCGCTTGATAAAGGAGAATAAATAGCATTCAATACTTAAACCGTTCTATGCGTGTAAAATAGAACGGTTTTTTCTTTGTAAATTACGCATCGAATGTTCGGAATAAACTTGCAATTCGCGTGCTACATTCGCTATACTTATAAAAAGGCATCAGGGGTGAGCGAGATGGAGAAAGAATATTCATATGCCGAATTTATGAAAGCGGTAGGAAGGAATACTTCCTCCGTACAAGCTGAAAGACTTTTAAATGAAATTTACATGGATCTATTTTTAAAATGTATTCATCGGAAGCAAAACATAGCAAGGCTGCTAGAACTAATTGATACTGCATTAGATGAATTAGATGAGGAACGCTTTTTAGTTTACTCGACGAAACTCATAAAATTTAATGAAGTAAATTAAATAGAAAACGCTGCTCATTATTGAAGCAGCGTTTTTTAATACGAAAGATTCGGAACACACAAAAATCTTGCATTGTTATTATTAAGGCAGACTTTAGGTAAATGAAAAACATACGTTCTCTTATTGCTCGTATCTAAAAAGAGAGTGTGATAAAATATAATGAGCGATCATTGGGAGGAGAAGACGATGAAGAAATTTAATTTACAAGCACCTTATATTCCCGCGGGCGACCAGCCACAAGCCATTAAAAAGTTGTTAGAAGGAATAGAAAGAGGCGATCGTCATCAGACGTTACTCGGTGCAACAGGAACTGGAAAAACATTTACGGTATCAAACGTCGTAAAAGAAATTAATAAGCCTACCCTTGTGATGGCACATAATAAAACGCTCGCAGGTCAGTTATATAGTGAATTCAAGGAGTTTTTTCCTGATAACGCAGTAGAATACTTTGTGAGCTACTATGACTATTTTCAACCTGAAGCCTATGTCGCACACACTGATACCTATATTGAAAAAGATTCAAGCATAAATGATGAAATAGATAAATTACGTCACTCAGCTACTTCGGCTTTATTTGAACGAAATGATGTGCTAATCGTAGCTTCCGTGTCCTGTATTTATGGGTTGGGTTCGCCAAAAGAATACAGGGATATGGTTGTGTCTATTCGTAAAGGGATGGAAATTGCCCGTGATGAATTACTTCGAAAGTTTGTGTCGATTCAATATAGTCGTAATGATATTAAATTCACACGAGGTACCTTTCGCGTACGTGGGGATGTTGTGGAATTATTCCCCGCCTCAAGAGATGAAAGATGTATTCGCATTGAGTTTTTCGGGGATGAAATTGACCGCATTAGAGAAGTGGACGCCTTAACGGGTGAAATTCTTAATGAGCGAGATCATGTTGCAATTTTCCCAGCTTCCCACTTCGTCACAGGCGAAGAGAAGATGACACAAGCAATTGAAAATATTGAAAAAGAGTTAGAAGAACGCTTAGTTGTTCTAAACAATGAAAATAAATTATTAGAAGCGCAAAGACTTGAACAGCGAACGCGTTATGATCTTGAAATGATGCGTGAAATGGGCTTCTGTTCAGGGATAGAAAATTATTCTCGACATATGACGCTGAGGCCAGAAGGGGCTTCCCCTTATACACTAATTGACTATTTCCCTGATGATTTTCTGCTAATTGTTGACGAAAGTCATGTGACCTTACCACAAGTACGCGGGATGTATAACGGTGACCAAGCAAGGAAAAGTATATTGGTGGAACACGGTTTTAGACTCCCATCGGCACTTGACAATCGGCCGCTTAGATTCGAGGAGTTTGAGGCGCGTATTAAAGAGGCAATCTATGTATCCGCAACGCCAGGGCCGTATGAAATTGAACATACACCTGAAATGATTGAGCAAATTATTAGGCCGACGGGATTATTAGACCCATTAATAGAAGTTCGTCCAATTGAGGGACAAATCGATGACCTCATTTATGAAATTAAAGAACGTACCAAGAAAAATGAACGTGTTTTAATTACGACACTGACAAAGAAAATGTCAGAAGAGTTAACGGATTATTTAAAAGAAATAGGAATTAAAGTACAATACCTGCATTCAGAGATCAAAACACTAGAACGCATTGAAATTATTCGCGAGTTAAGACTTGGTACGTATGATGTGCTGGTAGGCATTAATTTACTGAGAGAGGGTATAGATATTCCAGAGGTATCTTTAGTAACGATTCTTGATGCTGATAAAGAAGGATTTCTCCGTTCTGATCGTGCCCTCATTCAAACCATTGGCCGTGCTGCACGTAATTCCAATGGACAAGTCATTATGTACGCGGATCGTATGACAGATTCGATGACGAGAGCCATCAGTGAAACGGAACGTCGACGTGAAATTCAGCATGCTTATAATGTGGAACATGGGATTACACCAACGACGATTAAAAAAGATGTCCACGCACTTATCCGCGCAACAGAAGTAGCGGAAGAAACGCAGACGTATCTCGAAAAAGTAACAAAAGGCAAGAAGTTAACGAAGAAAGAAAAAGAATCTATATTGAACGTCTTAGAACGAGAAATGAAAGATGCTGCAAAAGATTTGCAGTTTGAACTTGCAGCTGAACTACGAGATGCGATATTGGAATTGAAAGCAGAAAGGTAGAGAGCAGATGAGAAATAAGGAAATTGTTATACAAGGAGCGAGAGCCCATAACCTTCAAAATATAGATATTAATATTCCGCGTGATCAGCTTGTTGTTGTAACGGGATTATCGGGATCTGGTAAGTCTTCGCTTGCTTTTGATACCATTTATGCGGAAGGACAAAGACGCTATGTTGAATCGTTGTCTTCTTATGCACGACAGTTTCTGGGTCAAATGGATAAACCAGATGTTGATGTAATTGAAGGGTTATCTCCAGCAATTTCAATAGATCAAAAAACAACAAGTCGCAACCCGCGCTCTACTGTCGGCACAGTTACTGAAGTCTATGACTACTTGCGGCTCTTATATGCACGGGTAGGCAAGCCGATTTGTCCCACTCATGGGATTGAAATTTCATCACAAACCATCGAACAAATGGTTGACCGTCTCATGGAACTTCCCGACAGAACGCGAATTCAAGTACTTGCACCAATCATTAAAGGTCGAAAAGGGACGCATGCGAAGCTGTTCGAAGATATTCGAAAAGAAGGCTATGTACGTGTCCGCATTAATGGTGAAATTATCGACTTGGATGACAACATCGATTTAAATAAAAATAAAAAACATACGATCGAAGTCGTTATAGACAGAATCGTTATGAAAGAAAATATTGCAGGTCGCTTAAGTGACTCGTTAGAATCTGCGCTCAGATTGGCAGAAGGGACCGTTCTAATCGATGTCATGGACGGGGAAGAAATTCTGTTTAGTGAACATCATGCGTGCCCAATCTGCGGATTTTCAATCGGTGAGCTAGAACCGCGAATGTTTTCTTTTAACAGTCCATTTGGTGCTTGTGGAGAATGCGATGGCCTTGGCACAAAACTTGAAGTGAGTCCAGAATTGGTGATTCCAGATGATACGTTAACCCTTTTGGAACATGCGATAGCTCCGTGGGAACCGACGAGTTCGCAATATTATCCTGAGCTGCTTAAGACAGTCGCAAATCATTTGGGGATTGCAATGGATGTTCCTGTAAGTGAACTTACAGAAGACCAACTTGATAAAATCTTATATGGGACGAAGAATGAAAAAATTCGTTTCCGATTTACCAATGAATTCGGCGGAACAAGGGATAGTGATATTAACTTCGAAGGTGTTCTGTCAAATGTTGCCCGTAGATTCCACGAGACGTCGTCTGACTACGTCCGTGATCAAATGGAAAAGTATATGACACAACGTCCTTGTCCATCCTGTAAAGGTTACCGCTTAAAAGAAGAAGCTTTGGCTGTAAAGGTAAACGACGTTCACATTGGAAAGATTACAGAGTTCTCTATCG
>JARIDM010000173.1 GCA_029263945.1 Sporosarcina sp. | reverse complement strand
GTTGATATCTGTTTCGCTAATTATTGGCCCTAAAACCTTCCCCTCTGCTGAAGGTTCATGGATTTCTTTTAAAACTCTAGGTGCTAAACGATAACCGTCGTTTGCAATGGTTGCCACATATTGAGCAAGTTGTAATGTACTATACGTATCATATTGTCCAATCGATAAGTCTAGCAGATTCCCCGCAACCTTCTTACCAGGCTTTCCGCCGACTTCTCCTGGTAAATCAATGCCAGTGACAGTTCCTAACCCAAGAGCGCTATAAGATGAGCGTATTTTATCGAAAGCAGAAAGATCCGGACGAAATGGACCTTGGTAGGTGTAACTTGTATTCCCAATCGCCATTGCCGTTTTAAACATATAAACGTTGGACGATTGACCAATCGCGCGAACGTCATTAATCGGAATTCGATTGAATAAAGACCTATTAAAAATTGACGCTTTCATGGCAGTTCCTTTTAGCTTGATTGGTTCATCCATTTTAGTTTCTCCTACAGTTGCGCCACCGTGTTCATAACCCGCTAACAATGTACCCATCTTCACTGTAGAACCCATTTCATATCTCGTCGTAAATGTACCAAATGCATAATCTTGTATTTCTAACTTACCCGTTTCAGAATTCCTCAACACTTGCTTGCCTACGAGAGACAAAACCTCTCCGGTATTCGGATCGAGCATGACCAAAAATGCACGGTCTAAATACTTCGAACCTGAACCACCTTTAAGTTCTATCAATTTTTTCGATACAATATCTTCAAGCGCCTGCTGTAATTCCGTGTCGATTGTTAACACTAGATCTTTACCAGGCTCTCCCTCACGTATCGTTTTGGTTTCAACAACTTTACCTGTTCGGTCTTTTACATTTTTAACGACTGTTTTTTGACCTTGTAACAGTTCTTCGTAGTACTGTTCGAAAAAGCTACGTCCAACCCGGTCGTTCCTTGAGTAGTCTCGTGATAAGTAATAATCCTCGTGTGATTTCGGCAGTCCTTCGGTAGGATTTGTAGTTGTGCCAAGTATGGTATTTGTCGATTTTCGGACGCGTTGCCAATCGGTTGTTGTATCTACACCGGGTAATTCACTCAATCGTTCCGAAATCATCGCAAACTCTTTATCCGTTACATTTCCACTTTTAATAATTTGCGGTGAATAAGCATAGCCTGCCATCATTTCACGATAAATCGCAAGGACTTGTAAATCATCTTCTGTAAAAGAATCATATTCTTCTTCTGTTATCCTATCCCTCGTTAGTTGGTTAATCTTTTTTGAGGCTTCTGTCGTTGTAAGTTTTTCATTATTGTTGATCTCTTTCAACTCTGCTGATGTAACCTTTTCTGCAGCTGCCTCATTATTTTTCAATATCCAAAAATCTTTTTTATCCCCTATTGTCACGCGTTTCGTATCTTGTTCAATTAAACGCGCCAATTCCTCTGCTATTTCTAGCATTTCTGTTGCAGTCGTCGAGGTCATTTTGGTATATGTAATTGCATTTTCAGGCTCATTATCTACAAGAATTCTGCCTTCTCTATCAAATATTCGACCACGCGGTACGCTCGTATTTACAGAAATTTCCTCTGTTTTTTCTATTTCACGAACATATTTTTCACTTTTAACAATCTGCAAATAACCTAATCGAAGAATAAGCGATGAAAAAAGAATAAATATCGAAAAGAATAGGATGTTCATTCGAAAAGAGATGGTTTTCCTTAAACGAACTTTTGCTTGATCTACTTTCCGTGGTTGTTTTTTCAAAAAAATCCCCCCTTCTCATTCATCACTTAAGTGAACTAAATAACTTTGTAATTGCTACACCACAATCATGTACCATTGTTCAAAATACGCTCAATAGTATATTGTACCACCCTATTGAATTTATGTAATTATGAAATTGACTCCTTATGAATTATATCATTTAAAAATAAAAAAGCACATACCTAGACGTTCAAGGTATGTGCTAAGTTTCGTATTTAATGAAATCTTTTATTATTTACCGTAACGTTTTGCAACTTCATCCCAATTAACAACGTTCCAAAACGCTGCAATATAATCTGGACGACGGTTTTGATAATTTAAGTAGTAAGCATGCTCCCAAACGTCAAGTCCGAGTAGTGGTGTTTTACCTTCCATTAACGGAGAGTCTTGGTTTGGTGTAGACATAACTTCTAGTTCACCATTGTTCAGTACGAGCCAAGCCCAACCTGAACCGAAACGAGTTGCCCCTGCTTTTGCAAATTCTTCTTTAAATGCATCAAGACTACCGAACTTCTTGTCGATTGCCTCCGCCAATGCACCTGTAGGATTTCCGCCACCATCTGGTGAAATGACTTCCCAGAATAATGAGTGATTCGCATGGCCCCCACCATTATTACGAACTGCAGTGCGCTTATCTTCAGGAACAGCGTCAAGATTAGAAATTAAATCTTCAACTGATTTGCTTAAAAGCTCTTCGTGTCCTTCAAGTGCATTATTAACGTTTGTAATATACGTGTTGTGGTGTTTCGTGTGATGAATATTCATCGTTTCTTTGTCAATGTTTGGTTCGAGTGCATCATATGCATAAGGTAGTTCTGGTAATTTATAAACCATTAGTCCATTCCTCCTCAAGAATTGTATAGGTAGTTATTGCACTACTAACCATAGCAAAAGTACGAAAAACCTTCAAATATAATGAACTGTCAATCATAAATATTTTTACTTCTATTCTATGTGAGCACGAAAAACACAAAAATACTCATCATCATAATCATCACGATACCTTTTGTAATGATAGACGTTAGGAAACCGACCAATGAGCCAATCCCAGTCTTAACGGCTTGCTTTAACGTAGTACGGGAAACAATTAACTCTCCAATGACAGCCCCTAAAAAAGGCCCTAAGAGGATGCCCGCTACCGGAATTACAAACGGGCCTAGAATAAGACCGATTGTACTTCCCCACATCCCCGCATTGGTTCCGCCAAACTTTTTCACACCTAACAGATTGGAAAGGGTATCCGCACCAAATAATAAAACGAAAAACAAAAGTTGAATCAACCAAAACAACCATGTCAATTCGTCAAAAGATACCGTAAGCCCATACGCTACATAACCACCAATTATAAATAGAGCAGATGGAATAATCGGATAAACCAACCCTAAAAATGCAACCAAGAAGAACAATAGTGCAAGTATCCAACCAATGAACGCCATAAATGCCCCCCTATTTTAAATTAGTAGCTCCGTTTACCGAGAATTGTTTCTGCAATATTGACCGCATGGTCGCCAATTCTTTCGAGGTTCGATACGATATCAACAAAAACAATCCCTCCCTGAACGGTACATTTGCCTTCAGTCAATCGTAATATATGATTTTTTCTAAACGTTCTTTCCATTTTATCGATTAAATCTTCTTTTTCTGCGACCATTCGTGCGCCCTTCATATCATTTGTATCTAATGCACGAATGGATTTCTGCACTGTTTCGATCGTAAGTGAAAACATATCCGATAGGTCTTCCATTGCTTGTTCTGTTAACACAACTTTATTAATGTCACGATAATCAAGTAACTCAATAATGTTTTCAAAGTGATCCCCAATTCTTTCAATATCCCCGACTGTCTCCATTAAAGTGATGTGACGTGCGGATTCAATTGGTGAAATATTAACCGAGGAAACTTCAATTAAGTAATCTGTGATTCTGCGATCTAAGTTATTTATGGCATCTTCAATTTGATAGCCCGTTTCAGCATGTTTTTTATTGCCTGTCGTCAAATATTTATACGTTTCAGTCAATCCTTGAACACTGAAGTCACCCATACGAATAACTTCTTCTTTAGCTTGTCCGATTGCGACAGCTGGAGACTGCTCAATGAAATGATAATCTAAGTGTTTCGGTTTATATTCAATGGTTACATCATCACCAGGGATGATTTTCGTAACAAATAGAGCCCAAGCGCCGATCAACGGAAATTGTAAAGCTGTATTCGCAATGTTAAATGAACCATGTGCAAATGCAATTTGCATTTTAGCGTCTAATGCTAAAAGGCCAGAGAGCCATTCTACATAAAACGTAAAGGGTACTAATAAGATCATGAATAGGGTCGTCCCAACGATGTTGAAAAGAACATGCGTTGCTGCAGCACGTTTAGCTGCTACTGATGCGCCCAGAGATGCAATAACTGTTGTAATCGTCGTTCCGATATTATCCCCGAACAAAATGGGTAACGCTGCGTTTAAATCGATAAGATTCTCAGCATAAAGCCCTTGTAATATACCAACTGTTGCACTCGAACTTTGTACGATTAAGGTGAAAATTGTTCCGACAACTACACCTAACAAAGGGATGTCGCTCATTGAAACCGTTAACTCTGCAAATGATTGCAACTCTCGAAGTGGTTTCATCCCACCGCTCATTAATTCTAATCCGAGGAAAAGTCCACCAAATCCAAAAATAACTTCTCCAACGTTTTTAAACGAGTTCTTCTTAAAGAAGAAAATCAGGAATGCACCAATTGCCATAATTGGCAGTGCATATGCACCAACGTCGAGTCCAATGATAAAGGCTGTAATTGTTGTCCCGATATTCGCCCCCATAATGACACCGATGGCTTGACGAAGCGTCATAAAACCAGCGCTGACGAGTCCTACGGTAATCACAGTCGTACCAGAACTAGATTGGATTAATACGGTAACAATGATTCCTACTAAAACACCCATAAATGGATTGGTCGTGTACTTATCAAGTATATCTCTAAGTTTGTCCCCTGCCGCTTTTTGCAGGCCGTCTCCCATATACTTAATAGAGAACAAGAATATCCCAAGTCCGCCAAGAAATTGGAATAACATTTCCTGCCAATTCAATTCCATTAACTAGTCAACCCCATTTCATTCATTGATTCAATAACAATTATGCTTGTAGATGTATTCAAATGTAAATAGATAAAAGAAAACTTTACAATAGCTTAACAATCCATCTACACATTTATTTTCCTGAATCATTTATAGGCTGTCTTCTTTACGCATAATCTAATCCTTTTGTTCATAATCTTATGTGAAGGAGTGATGATTTGAAAATACTATTCGGTGCAATTTCAATTTTAATCCTTATACATGTACTTCGAATTGACTTTACTGAAGGGACAATCCCTACACGCGCAGAAATCGTCGAACAACAACCTTGTCAAGAAGTGGATGGAACCTCATCCATTCCGATTACGTCAATTCAAGGCGATACCATTGAATCATTATTTGCGCTTTATCCTGAACCAGAAATGAGCTTCATTGATAGATTAGAAATGTTTTATACGCTCAATCCTCATCTGGAACGACAGAGCATTGTAAGTGGAGATAAAATATTGCTACCAATCAAGCTTTCAACTGAAGATAAATGCGAAGAACTCATTCCTTAAGTGCTTTTCTTTCCTTTTAACACAATAGATTGATAAAATACATACAAGGTACTGGCTTTAACTAATTTAAGGAGTGAACATTAATGAGTGAACTAATACATCGATCTAAAACACGACCGGTTCGTGTGGGTAATTTAACGATCGGCGGCAGTGATGAACTTTTCATCCAAAGTATGACAACAACAAAAACACATGACGTAGAGGCGACAGTGAAAGAAATTCTACGTTTAGAAGAAGCAGGTGTACAAATTGTTCGGGTCGCTTGTCCAGATGAGCGGGCTGCTTATTCGATAGGCGAAATCAAAAAACAAATCAACATCCCACTTGTTGTTGATATTCATTTTGACTATAAACTTGCACTCATCGCAATCGAGCAAGGTGCTGACAAAATCCGTATTAACCCGGGGAATATTGGCCGACAGTCTAAAGTAGAGGCTGTTGTGAATGCTGCAAAAGCAAAAGGGATTCCAATTCGTATTGGCGTCAATGCGGGATCACTAGAACGTAAAATTTTAGAAAAACACGGTTATCCAACAGCAGAAGGCATGGTTGAAAGTGCACTTCATCACATTAAAATTTTAGAAGATCTTGATTTCCACGACATTATCGTTTCTTTAAAAGCATCTGACGTTGGGTTAGCTGTAGAAGCATACAAACTGGCGGCACAAGCTTTTGACTATCCATTACACTTGGGAATCACTGAGTCTGGTACAAAATTTGCTGGAACGGTTAAAAGTTCAGCAGGACTTGGCGTCCTCTTATCCGCAGGGATTGGGAACACACTCCGCGTATCACTAAGTGCAGACCCTGTCGAAGAAGTGAAAGTCGGTCGAGAACTACTCAAAGTATTCGGCTTGTCTTCGGACGCAGCAACACTGATTTCTTGCCCGACGTGCGGCCGAATTGAAATTGACCTCATCAGCATTGCCAATGAAGTCGAAGATTATATTTCAAATATTAAAGCACCGCTTAAAGTTGCCGTTCTCGGTTGTGCGGTTAACGGACCTGGCGAAGCAAGAGAAGCAGATATTGGCATTGCGGGTGCACGTGGGGAAGGTTTACTCTTTATGAAAGGGAAAACCGTTAGAAAAGTACCAGAAGAGACCATGGTAGATGAGCTGAAATTAGAGATCGATAAACTCGCAGAAGAATACTTCGAAAACAAGCGTCAAGAAGAACTTCTTTTAGAAGCAGAGCGTGTTCAGTGAGAAACTATCGATTCGGAATTGATATTGATGGAACAGTCACATGCCCCACAGCATTGCTTCCACATATTAACAAAGAATATAAAACCAATTTAATACTAGATGACATTAAAGAATATGACTTAACAAAAGCATTTCCTGTAGATGAAAAACAATTTTACAATTGGTTTAGAGCTGCAGAAGAACACATATATGACACATCACCACCCCAAACGCATGCAAAAGCGATACTGGAAAGCTGGCAAGCAAAATATGAACTGTTTTATATCTCTGCACGAGGTAAAAACGTCTATGATACTACTTTTAACTGGTTTAATCGTGAAGCCATTCCCTATGACCATATTGAGTTAATTGGCAGTCATCATAAAATTGAAACCGCAAAAAAACATGGCGTTCATGCTTTTTTTGAAGATAAGCATGACAATGCGGTAGATATTAACGAAGAACTCGACATCCCTGTTATTCTATTTGACACACCGTATAACCGAATGGCGATTCCAGACGGCGTAAAACGTGTGGCAAATTGGGAGGAAGCAAACGAATGGATTAAACGCTTGTTTCCAGTCGAAAATCTCGTGAAATAAAACGTAGTTTACAAGGTCCAATCAAATTAATCGTAAGCCTTTATTTCTCCCCCCTGCAACATAGCGTCGTATTGAACCGTTCCCGAACGAGATATTGCGTCGGTGTTGCAGTATAAAGTCTTTATAAAATTGAGATTTCCCTATATTCAATACAAAAAAGAGTTCAAATTCGATGTGAATTTGAACTCTTTTTTAGTTTTAACAAACGCAGGAGGTAGTTAGCACACAATTGCCCCCTACTACAAAAACTTCATATTATTTGGCCTCAGTTTTCAAAGTCTCGACATATTGCTTCCCTTCTAACAATGTGAATCCAAATAATTCGCGCGCTCTCTTAATCGCTTGAATGTCATTTCCCTCATCGATTAACTTTTTGATTTCAGGGTCATCAAAACTTTCAGAAATAACTACTTTCTGAGCAATTTGATCTAACGTATTTTTCATGCCTTTCATACGACTTTCAAGTTTCATGACAGTCGAAAATAAATAAAGGATGAGTATCAAAGTTAAAATTTCTATCATATTAAATGGCACCTGATTCTCTCCTTTCTTTCCCTACCTTACGTTTAGGAATCCTTCGTTTGAAGGGTTGAAATTGGCTCACCCAACAAGCTTCAAACATTCTGGACATTTCCCGTATACTTCAAATTTATGACTTTCAATTTCATAATTAGGTAAGTTCATTTGAATCATATCCATTGGACAATCAGGAATATTACGGGTCTTTCCACAAATCGTACAGATAAAGTGGTGATGGTGTACGCCTGGTTCACAATGCATTCGGAAATGACGTTCCCCAGTAAGATCCGTTTCTTCCAATATGCCTAACGCCGTAAACGTTGTTAAGTTTCGATAAATTGTATCAAAACTGATGCCTGGATTGTTCGCTTCCATATACGATTTTACTTCACCGGCAGTTAAATAACGATTTGTTTTAGCGAGATATTCAAGGATTGTCTCACGATTCTTAGTCCGTTTGAACTGATGCTCCTGTAAAATTTCCCACGCCTCATCTAACGTCATATAACTTCCCCTTTCTGAAAGCTCGTGCTTCTTTCTCCACGTATTTTTTTCCATACGAGTACCACTAACAACAAAATAATTGAGGTAATGACAATCGTTCCTCCAGGCGCAATATCCAAGTAAAACGCACTGATAAGCCCAATGATCACAGCTGATTCACCTAATATAATGGAGTAAATCATTGCACCCTTGAAACTTTTTGCCAATTGCATCGCAGCGGCTACAGGAACCGTCATGAGCGAGGACACTAATAAAATACCAACAACTCGCATTGACGCACCAATGACAAGTGCAGTAATAATCATAAAAAACATTTGAATGTACTTTGCATTGATCCCAGATACTTTTGAATACTCCGCGTCAAATGACAGTACAAAAAGTTCTTTATATAAAAACCG
>JARIDM010000161.1 GCA_029263945.1 Sporosarcina sp. | reverse complement strand
CTCCGGGAAGTGAATATACGGCTGCACTATCTTCGTTTACAGTTCTTTTTCTCCCGATATCTGAAAGAATTTCAAATTGCACCGCTCATCTCTCCCTTTCATTCAAATCGTTCAATCAATTCACTTTTTACGAAATGCTGCAACAAAAAATCCGTCTCCACCAAAATGTTGTGGCAACACTTGAAGTGTTTTCTCTTTAATATGAAGTTTTTCCGTTTCTTGTAGATGAGGTAAATCAATTAATTCCATTGTTGGATACGCAGCCAAAAACTTTTCTACCATGCCACGATTTTCTTTATATTCAACTGTACAAGTACTATAGACAAGGATGCCATTGGGTTTAATTAATTGTTCTGCTGTCTCCAACAATTCGTATTGAATCGTCAACAAACCAGCGAGATCCGCTTCTTTTTTTACGTATTTAATTTCTGGTTTCCTACGAATAACACCAAATCCACTACAAGGCGCATCGACTAAAACACGGTCAAAAGATGAAGCCTCATAGGTTTCCAATAACTTCCGACTATCGCCACTTTTTGCTTTTATTGCTGTTAGGCCTAGTCGTTCTGCATTCTTTTCAATTAACTTGATTTTATGTTCGTGTATATCGTACGCAATGACTTCGCCTTCGTTGTTCATTTTTTCTGCAATATGTGTCGTTTTACCACCTGGTGCTGCACACATATCGAGTACTTTCATTCCTGCTGCAACATCGAGCGCATTGACGGGTAGCATTGAGCTTTCATCTTGAATAGACAACAACCCTTTTTTATACGCTTTCGTATTTGCTGGATTACCAGATTCACTGATTAAACACTCTGCAACTACTTCGCCGTCTCTTACTGTAATTCCTTCCGTTTCTAGTAAGGAAACCACTTCCGCTACCGAACTTTTTGCGGTATTGACACGAAGCGTCATCGTCGCGGGACTGTTATTTTCATGCGCCATCGCTGTTGCATCTGCTTCACCGTATAAGTCGATCCATCTCGCAATTAACCATTCTGGATGACTGGTTTCTACAGCGATTTTTTCAACACCATCTTTAAGGTCATCCAATGAACGAACCCCTTGACGCAATATTGAACGTAAAATACCATTTACTGTTGGCGCAATCCGTTTATGGCCTCTGCGTTTTGCAATTTCAACTGCTTCATGAACAACCGCATGCGAAGGAATTTTTGTTAGGTAAACAATTTGATACAAAGACATACGAAGTAATTCGCGTACCCAGCCATCTAGTTTACCCCTGACAAAGGGTTCTAAATAATAATCTAAGGTCATGCGATGTTGTAAGGTGCCATAGGTTAATTCTGTTAAAAGTCCACGGTCTTTATCTTCTATATCATATTTCTCAATCGTACGGTGAAGGAGTAAGTTGCTATACGCCTGGTTGTTATTAATTTCCATTAAGATCGAGAGTGCTGCGTCACGGACATTTCCGTTCCATATTTTCTTAGTAGGTCTGTTCATTCAAATTTGTCCCCTTTGTTCCATGACGTTCCGATGCCACGAATAAATACATCTGCGGCCATTCGCTTTTTCCCAGCTGGTTGTAGCGCTTTAATTGCAATCGCTGTTGAATCTCCAGCTTTTACGATAATTTGGTCGGCCGTAATGTCAATAATCGTACCTGAAGCAGCATCTGATGTTGTTTCTACTTTTTCAGTCCACCAAATTTTAATGATTTCCTCTTTAAAAACAGTGTAAGCAACGGGCCATGGGTGTAAACCACGAACTTGGTCATAAATCCTTTTTCCTGGGAGAGACCAGTCGATTTTCTCTTCTTCTCTTGAGATATTTCTTGCAAATGTGACGCGTGACTCATCTTGTACTGTTCTATTATTTGTTCCTTCTAGTATGGAAGGTAACGTGTTCTTCAAAAGTTTTACACCCGCCTCTGAGAGCGATGTAAACATTGTACCTGTATCATCCGTGTCTTTAATCGGGACGGTAACCTGGGAAATCATATCACCTGCATCCAGTTTTTCCACCATGTACATTATTGTGACACCTGTTTCTGTTTCCCCGTCCATAATGGCTTTATGAATAGGTGCACCGCCTCGATATTTTGGCAATAAGGAAGCATGAACATTTATGCAACCTAATTGCGGCGCATCTAGTAAGGCTTTAGGCAATATCTGGCCAAAAGCTGCTGTCACAATCAGATCTGCCTTAAGCGCTATAATTTCTTCAAGTTCTTTAGATCCCGTTAACTTTTCTGGTTGAATGACAGGGATTCCAAGTCGTTCCGCCTCCACTTTAACAGGGGTTGGGGTGAGGACACGTTTACGTCCAACAGGGCGATCAGGTTGTGTCACGACCGCTGCGATATGATACCCTTCTTCCTTCAACATCGAGAGGATGGGAACAGAAAAGTCAGGTGTTCCCATAAAAATAAGGGATGTCATTCTACTTCACCTTCTTTGCTAAGTTCAAGCATCTCTTCTTCTGCCTGTTCTTCAAGTTCTGTGAGTTCTTCTAGCGAAACGACGCGAATGATTTTAGATTCAAATAAAATACCGTTTAAATGATCAATTTCATGTAAAATCGCACGTGCTTCGTAATCTTCTGCTTCTATTTCATAAAGGGAGCCATCGCGTTCTTGCGCTTCTACTTTGACGTAATAGGGCCGTTCAACTTCACCATAAAGGTCTGGGAAACTTAGACATCCTTCAATTTCAATTTCAGCGCCACCAATTTCTGTGACGACTGGATTAATCAATTCAATCACGTCTTGGCCTTCCCCGATATCGACAATGGCCACTTGAATAGCCTCTCCTACTTGTGGTGCTGCAATACCTACACCGTCTGCTTCGTTCATCGTTTCATACATATCATCAAGAAGTTTTGCGAGTTTTTTATCAAACTTCACTACTTCTTTACATTT
>JARIDM010000146.1 GCA_029263945.1 Sporosarcina sp. | reverse complement strand
CGTGGTTTATTGAAAAAAGGGAAGAAGACAAGAGTTTTCATAAGTTGATGGAAAAAAACGAAAACATTCAACTGGAACTTCAGCAGCACAGAATCCTAGATGACCGGGGCATTACAAACCTTTTGATGGAGGCTGAGTTCCAAGAAGCGATGGGCGCTATGAATGCCCAGATACACCAACATTTAATAGATGATGGTCCACGCATTTCGGAGAAATTGGCACAAGTTATAGAAGAGCTAAAACAAACTGAAAGAGATTTGAAAATATTATTGGGAGCGGGTAGTGGAGCTCCAAATCATGCATTAAAGAAGATCCCTTTACGGGAACTTTTATCATTGTCGGAAAAGATAAGTGCGCATCAAAAAATGAAAGAGATCGCTCAATGGGCGGGAAGATTTAAAAACATTGTGCAAAAAAAGGAAAAGAGTGTACAGGAAGGTCGGACCGAAAAAAGGGATCTATCTTTAGGGAACACAATTGAAAAAATGCTACCAACGGAGTTGAGTTTGTTGATGCATCCTGGCACAAGGAAAGATTTTTTATATCGTTTTATAGAAGGCCAGACAATGCAATATGAAGAGAAAAGTGCGGAGCGATTAGGGAAAGGACCTATCGTACTTTGTCTAGACCAATCAGGCAGTATGTATCATTTAGAGACTCAATCTAAAGGGTTTATGTTTGCCCTTCTGTTGATCGCTAGAAAACAGAAAAGAGATTTTCATTTAGTCTTATTTTCTACGCAAACTCAAGTATATAC
The DNA here is from genome assembly GCA_029263945.1 of Sporosarcina sp. GTDB lineage: Bacteria > Bacillota > Bacilli > Bacillales_A > Planococcaceae > Sporosarcina. The sequence continues at coordinate 7,931 of JARIDM010000146.1, read as the reverse complement.
GTACAAAAAAGGAGTTCTAAAAGCAGTAGATATCTCGGTGTTAAGCCAAACCTTTTTAGGGGGTGGAACAAACTTTGAACGCGCGCTTACAGAGGCGATGCATGCGGTGAGCGGCAGTCGTTTTAAAAAGGCGGACATTTTATTTATGACAGATGGCGAAAATGAATTAGATGCCGAAACACTTGCGGACTTTAATCGGCGGCGAAAAGAGCAGGCGTGCCGCGTACTTTCTATTGTAATGGGCAATCGTTTGGAGACGGTGAAGTTATTTTCTGATCGTGTCATTCAGCTAGATAATTTTGCTGAAGCGGGAAGTTTCATCGCATTTGAGGTATAAAAGTACCGATCCGACTAGAAGGCATTCATTCTAGGTCAGATCGGTTTTTTTCAGTGTGCTAAATAAATAATCGATGTATCCTTCGCAAAGTTCATCGTATTATATAAAATAAGCGCGTCACGAATATCATGATCGTCTACGTAAGCCTGAATACTTTCGTGATAATAACGCAGGTCAATCATATGAATTTCTTCAAAGTGATTGGCGAGAAAAGGGACCATGGCATGTGCGTAGGAATCTTTGACAAGCAATAGTTTCTGCCCGTTGTTCACGCTTGAAGTGATCACTGTTTTGGCATGATTTCCCCCTGTGAAAAACGAATACTTGTCTCTTTTATCGAGAAAGTCTGTATCATACAAAGAATCCAACGTTGTTCCATCTTCGTACGTAATCGTATAGTGATAAGGCATTTTAGGGATGAAAACCTCCATTTCGTCGGGTGGAATACGATTGTCATTTGCTTTCGAATGGAACGTTCCCAAAAAGTCTTCAGTGACCGTTTTAATTGTGAATTCATTTACTTGAAACGGACGTATTCCCATTCTGTTCGCGACCTCTTGATATGCATAAAATGCCCCTCGTGTTGTCCAGTGGTGATCTGTACGATAAAAAATTGCGTCTTCCTTTTTATTTTGCAAGGGTGTTAGCAAATCAATGAGTTGGGCAGCTGGCTGTAATTGTTCAGCAATAAGATCCATGGCTTCTTCCTGAATTCCTGTTTCTGCAAAGGTCGGAAGTTTTTCAGGATAAAGCGCAATGGATGTCGGTGCCAACGCTACATAAACGTTGAGTTGCGTGTTATGCTCTTTAAATTGATTTATCTGGTTGATATTTTTATCTAGTTGAGCAGAAATAGGTGTGGGCTTCTCGAAAAGATATCCGTCTTTACCGAAATAAACCCCGTTATTTTCTTGCTTGAGTACAGCTTGCTGTGCTTTTACTTTTAGGCCAGTCCACAGTTCCTTACCGTAAAATTGATCACTTAAGTAGGATTCAAAGTCCTTGTTAAAAGCACCAGACAGAAAACGATCCTTTGTAAAAGTTGGGAATTGTGCAAGTGGACGATTTTCAAGCTCAGAGAAAGGACGCTCGTTCGTAAAGAGATTGACCAAACCAATTCCCCCGATAAAACTGATGAAAAGGGTAATCACAATCAATTCTTTTAGTTTGAAGTTCATAGGCTCACCCCTTGGCGTTAGAAAAAGTACTGCTAGAAACGGAAATAAAGAAATGGATTAAATGAATCATCTACTAAATAAGCAGTCGCAAGTAACAATATCGCAAGCATTCCCGTGAATTTAATAAGCTGTCGGGTCGGTGCCCACCAATTGCTTTCTTTTTGCACTAAAGACGTGTCGATCACGCGCCATAAAGGTGTCGCAGCGACGCCGGCAATGATGAATAAGACGATGTGTGTATAAAAGTCGTAGAGAAAGCGTTGGTCATAAAGTGCTCCAAACCCAAACATCGTTTTTAGGTAAGTAACGCCGTGTGCCAACTCTTCAGCGGTGAATAGCACCCAACTAATAACGACAATGAATAACAAATAGAGATGTTGGAAAAAAGCCGGTAGTTTCTTCAAAAAGTTAAGTAACCCCGCTTTTTCAATGGCTAAAATAAGTCCGAAATATAATCCCCATAACATAAAATTCCAACTGGCGCCGTGCCATAAACCTGTTGCGGCCCAGACAATAAATAGGTTGCGGTAAGTGATTAACTTTCCTTTACGATTGCCCCCGAGTGGAATGTATAAATAGTCTCTAAACCAAGCGCCAAGGGTAATATGCCACCTACGCCAAAACTCGGTCGCACTTTTGGCGATATAAGGGTAACGAAAGTTTGTCGGGAAATTAAAGCCGAACATCTTCCCCAGTCCAATGGCCATATCCGAGTATCCACTAAAGTCAAAATAGATTTGGAGCATAAAGGCGAGTATACCAAGCCAGGCGGCAAGTATCGTTAATTCGCCAGCACCGATTGCCTGGGTATCCTGCCAAAGCGAACCGATGCTATTGGCGATCAAGACCTTTTTCCCAAGACCGATAATGAAAATCTGAACGCCTTCGGCAAATTGACTTCTGCTGAAAGTACGATGCATCAACACTTGTTCAATATGTTCATAACGCACAATAGGGCCTGCAATTAACTGTGGAAATAAAGACACATAAAGTGCAAATGTAATGAAGTTCTTTTGAGGACGAAGCACCCCTCTATAGACATCTATCGAGTAGGACATCGTTTGAAACGTATAAAAAGAAATCCCAATGGGTAAAGGTAAATCGAGCGGATCAATCCCCATCCCTGCAAACTGATTCAGGTTCTCAACAAGAAAGTTGGCATATTTAAAAAAAGTTAAGACCCCAAGATTTACAATAATTGAAGACATAAGAACTAGCTTTGCCTTACTCGGGGAAGTATCGCGGTATTTATGAATATAAAGCCCATGAATATAGTCAACAATTGAAGAAAAAAGCAGTAAGAATATGTAGACGGGTTCACCCCAGGCATAGAAAAATAAACTGACGACCAATAAGAGTAGGTTTTTCAATTTACGTGGACTAATCATATAAAGTAAAAGTGCGATCGGTAAGAAAAAGAATAAAAACGTTAAACTGCTGAAAACCATGTCATCACATCCAATGGGCAAGTGTTTAGGTTAAAAAAACACGCCTACTGTGAGGCGTGTTTTTCTCTATGTTACTTGAACTGCTTGTCAAATGCTTCTACGATCTGGTCTTGTTCTGAAGAAGTTACGTAGAGCAGGAAATTCCCGTTTGTTTTGATGACATTATTTTTCACTTTTTCATATTGATCGGGTAAATATTGTTCCCATACTTGAGTTTGTACTGCTAATTCAAGCTCAAGGCTTGTTTTCAACGATTCAACATCTTCTTTTGTTTTGGCTTCTAGTAAGAGGAGTTCATCTGAATTGACGTTCATCATCGGCATAATAACTTTACCGTTTGCCATGGCGCCTGCATCCAATTCCATGCGTTCTAATAATATTTCTACTGTAGGATTGTCCTCGCTCGCTGCTAAGTCTTCAATGAAATAGTTTGCGAGCAATTCTTCTTTGGATAGATCACTTTCATCTTTTAAAATATCGACCATTGCATCTTCCACTGAAGTGTAAAGTTCGTCAAAAGAAATCTCATCTTGGGTGTCTTGACCATTTTTAGCGCCGCACGCTGAAATAAGTAGTAGAGCGATGAAAACCGTTGTGATTAATTTGAATTTTTTCATGTAAATCCTCCTCGTTTATAAATAGCACGTCCATCATACCTTATTAGTCGTGTGAGTGTAGAAGAGGTTACAAAAGAAGTTCCAATAAAAAATATACAATGTGGGTTTGAAAGCCCACATTGTATAAGTCATGAGTAGTGCATGCTACGCTAGTTGTTGATCAGTATCTTTCTTCATGGCATCTTTCCCTTTATGTGTAATGTCAATAAAGACAACGCGTCGGTCTTGGTCATCTCGAATCTGTGCGATATATTCATGCTTAAGCAATTTGTCTGACGCTGAGGTTACCGCGCCAGGAGTTGGGTGAAGGACTTCTGCTAACTCAGACATTTTTCTGGGGCCTTTTCGCTCTAATGCAAATAATTTGTGAGATTGAGAGCCAGGGAAAGGGTTTCGAAAATCTCTTTCCATACATCGCTCATGTACCGATATAAACGAGTGAACGATACTTGTCGATGCGCTTAAAATTTACAAATTAAAAAGCCCGCTACTTGTTATATATCCAAGAGAGTAGGGGCTTTGTGTTGGGAAACCCGTATTCATTTGAGTTTGGCTTTAAAATTTTACAATGGTGTAATCTGAGGGGGCGCTTGTTTCATTTGACGGAGAAAATATAAAAGTCCATGGCATGGATGTGTGCTTGTCGATTTCAACTGGCACGTTAAAAATTCCTGAAGCAATTTTTTGACCTTCTTCCTCAAAGGTGATCCCTACGTCATGTAGATGAAGTACAACATCTCTAGGATTATGAACAAGGACAGTGATGAGTAATTCATTTTTATGATTGATGGCTTTCTTATAAAAGGACAAATGAACCTCCTCTAGTAAATGAGGAAGATGCTTGTGAAAGTGAGTTGTGATCTTTTCTCTATCTGCAGGTGCGATGGTTTTATCCCATGCAGATTCCCAAAAAAGTTTTTGCATAGCGATTCCTCCTTTTTTCCATTATAAACGTTCGCACAAATAGATGACATAAATAATGGCTGGTTGCGTTTAAAAAGTTGTATCAGAAATCTAGAGTGTGATATACTAGTTGAACGCCATAACTTTAGTGAGTGATGATGATGAATCTTTTTATAAATGAGACAACTATATATTTTAGAGCGCAAAAACCCTTGACTGGAAGTAGTCAAGGGTTTTTGTTGCTCATGGGAAAGAATTTAATAGAGGGGATGAAATGATGGAGAAAAGAATTCATTCAAGTGCGCCGATGATTGCAGGGTGGATCAGCCTCATTAGTAATATTATATTAACAGCTTTAAAAATAGTGGTCGGCACAATCTTCCATAGTCCCGTGTTGCTTGCAGATGGTTATCATAATGCGGGGGACGTGGCGGCAAGTGCTGCGACATTAACTTCAATGCGCATTTCAAAACGTCCTGCTGATGAAGATCATCCTTATGGTCACGGTAAAGCCGAGGTCATTAGTTCAGCGATTGTCGCCATCATTTTAACTGTTGCAGCCATTTACATTGCATACGAATCAATTTCTGCTTTCTTTCACGCGCCTGAAAAAGCAAGTTGGATTGCTTTTTTTACAGCAGTGATTTCACTTCTTTGGAAGCAAGGCTTATATATGTATACGATACGAATTGGTAAAGAAGTTAACAGTCAAGGGTTAATCGCCACAGCGTATGATCATCTTGCAGATGTATATGCATCATTGGCTGCGGTTGTGGGTATCGGTCTTGCCTTGGCAAGTGACTTTTATCACATCCCGATTTTTGCTTATGGTGATCCGATTGCTGGGGTAATCGTAACAATTCTCGTGTTAAGATTAGCCTTAGGTATGGGGAAAACGGCATTAGATACGTTGATGGAGAAAAGTGTCAGTCTAGAGAGATTAGCAAGTTTTACAGACTTAATCCATACAATCCCAGAAGTGAAACGGATTGATCGTTTACGTGCCAGGGAGCATGGACATTATATCTTGGTCGATTTACGAATTGCTGTGCAAGGTGAACTTACTGTGCAAGAAGGGCATGATATTATTAGAGAGATTAAAAATACAATCATGGAGGCACATACGGATGTGGATGAGGTACTGATTCACTTGAATCCTTGGTATGAAGAGCAATCCTAAGATTACAACATTACCAACCGACCCTTGCACGCATTCCCAAATTGTGCGTACAATGTAATAAGAGAAAACTTTATAAGTGTCAAGCCAATTGAAAGTAAACGCAGATATAGATATGATACAGTGAGAAGTGTAGCGTTGCATTATGAGGGTGATGTGCAACGAATAGATGGTGATAATTAAATCTTTGGGGGATGAAAGAAATGACGAGTCAATCAACAAATATTTCATTATTTAAAGAAGCAATGGGGAATTATCCAACAGGTGTAACTGTTGTGACGGCATACGATGAACAGGATAATCCAATCGGCTTAACAGTAAATTCATTTGCGTCTGTTTCACTAGATCCATTGCTTATTTTATGGTCTATTGATAAAAGAGTTTTTACGTACGAAACCTTTAAAAAAATTAATAAATTCGCAGTGAATATATTAGCAAGTGACCAAAAAGATATGGCGATGTTATTTGCAACAAAAGATGCTGACCGCTTCGGGCATACGAACTGGCATAAATCAGAATTCGGTTTGCCGATTTTGGAAGGTTCGCTTGCTGGTTTGCAATGTGAAACTTTTCAAACTGTTGAAGCGGGTGATCATACCATCATAATTGGAGAAGTGAAGGAAATTCATGTTGAAAATAAAGATCCATTATTATACCATGCGCGTAATATTGGACCGTTTCCACAGGAATTCCATGCACAAGATTGAGTGGATAGGAATGAATGAAGATGGGCGTTTTAAATGCGCTAAAGTTAAGTTTAACACTGCCAAATAAAAAAGCAGTGTTCCAGTTAAACCGTGTAAAAACAAAAGATTTTTTTCGATATATTGTCTTGTTACATATATTTCTAGGGCTGCCAGGTGCGGTTAATATGGTGATTGAATTTGTCAATACGGGTGATTTAAGTGCTGCATTCCTATTGGCAATCACGCTTTATCCTTTTTTAATTGTCACGTTTGGCATTGTAGGGATTTCTATTCTTGCGGCGCTAGGTTTAGTTATAACAACATTGCTGCAAAGGAAATTAGTCTATCAATTGCTGTGGAAAATGGCGATGTTTGCAACAACAACACCAATTATCCTTTATACAGTACTTGATTCTTTTGGCATGATTAATGGGTTAGTCAATACGTTGCTTTTCGTGTTTTTTATGTTCACATTGACGAGAATGATCTTGGTCTATCCAAAAATGAAACTAAAGTAAGCGCTTCGTTCATGGTGTGAAAATGTAGGTAAACAACCAAAAGCACCCCTCATTCGTATATGAATGAGGGGTGCTTTTGGCTTTGTCTCAACTATTTGGTTGAAAAGAATATAGTTCTACTATCTTCTCTACTAGTAATTTATTTGGATGAGACAGGTCAACAAAATAAGGTAACTGCCATTTTTGCGTTTTTACGGCTTGTTTACTATTCGGAAAATCCCAGATTGGATAGACCCTCATCGCCATTTTCCCTGTGGTTGAAGTAGACCCAAGAATACCTTTGTGTAAAAGAACGTCTTTTGGAAAAACAAATTGACCAAATTCATGTTCACTTTTAAAGGTTGTGATGATTAATAAATCGGGTGCTTCCTCGTATACGTAAGGCTGATTGTTATGATTGCTGTCTTTTTCCCAAAAAGCAACAAACTGACCTACTTTGGTGGGGGTTGTTTTGGCAACTCTGAAACGAACTGTCTTGGAGGATAAGTGAAATATACCCGAGCCATACTTAGCATTTTGCTTTTCTTCTTGAACCGACGATACTGTTAAGCCAGATGGTTCGTAGATCATTTTATTTACATAATTTAAGGCTGTATTAAAGTCATTCATTATTCTACTCCCTTTATAACGCTTCTGGTGTGAAAATTTACGCACCTAAGCCTAAGTGCGGAAAGATAAAGCCTAATCTTCCTGACTTGGTCCGCGAGGTGAGTGGTTTCCATTCCAATAAACTAAGAATGTAGTACTAAACAAACGCGCCGGATTACGGATGAATCTAAGATCATGTGCTTTATTTCATAACCTCTTTAAAAAGAAATGTTCAGAAAAACCATCCTCTTTATTCTCGTAAAATCCAACTTCCTCATATCCCAGTGAGCGATAGAAATCTCGCCCTTGCCAATTAAATGTATCTAATCTAATCATATTAGCGCCTAATAATTCCGCTCGCTCTTCAATCTCTTTAATTAATAGTGTACCAATTTTATTATTTCTATAATCTTCATCAACAAATACAGTCGAAACGTACAAAATCTTAAATGCAGTCATACATGCATCTGCTCCAGCGA
>JARIDM010000137.1 GCA_029263945.1 Sporosarcina sp. | reverse complement strand
AATATGCGGACGTCCTGAAAGGGGCCGACATTTATATCGACGGATTTGAAAACTTTACAACACGAGAATATGAAATTATTACCGAGCTCATGAAATATAGCCACCGCGTTACAGTTGTTCTCCCGATGGAATCAGACCTATCTGGCCATGCGGACCATGAGTTGTTTTTCAATTCCGTACGGACATGTGTTGAATTAAAAGCATTGGCGCGTGCGGAGTCTATCGAATTAGATGAAGATCTCCATTTAAGCACTTCGCTTCGGTATGAAAATAAAGACTTAGTCCATTTGGAGAAAGTGTTTGACCGCTATCCAGCTGTTGAAAAACCATCAGCGGGTCATGTGTCTTTCATTGAAGCTGCAGATCCGCGTGCGGAAATTCATGCGATTGCACGGTCGATCCGTGAATTAACAATGGGTGGAAAGCGTTATAAAGACATTGCCCTGTTGTACAGACAACCTGAAAAATATGATGAGTTAATCGAAACGATTTTCCCGCATTATGACATTCCTGTATTTATTAGTCGGAAAAAACCGATGTTGCATCATCCACTTATTGAATTTTCCCGTTCAATTTTAGAAGCGATTACTTCTGGGTGGTCTTATGAATCTATTTTTCGTGCGGTGAAAACCGATTTGTTTTTCCCACTAAGAGAAGATAAGAACCTCTGGCGTGAACGTGCAGATCGACTTGAAAATTATGTGCTTGCACGAGGCATTCAAGGGTCGCGGTGGTTCGATGAGGACAGTTGGCGGGTGAAGCGTTATCAAGGGCTTGAATTATTTACAGAGGTACAAACCGATGAAGAGTTAGCGATTGAACAGGAATTACACAGAATGCGGGACTTAATCCGTACGCCGCTGGCACAATTTGAAGCACGCATGAAAAATGCAGTAGATGGTCGTGATACTGCAGAAGCGTTGTTTCTCTTTATGGAAGAACTTCAAGTGTATGACAAAGTGATTGACCTCCGAGCGGAAGAAGAGCGCAGGGGACAACTGTTGGCAGCCACAGAGCATGAGCAGGCTTGGAATGAATGGATAAAAGTGTTGGATCAGTTCGTGTTGATGTTTGGCGATAAAGCAATGAAACCAGCTGAAGCAGCGAAGATTTTAGATGAAGGATTTGATTCGCTCGAATTCACACGTATCCCGCCTTCACTTGACCAAGTAACGGTAACGACCATTGAAATTTCGAGTTTGATGAATATAGATGCGGTGTTTGTCGTGGGTGCGAATGACGGGGTGCTTCCACAGCGCATTGATAATGAAGGGATTCTGTCTGATGTAGACCGTGAATGGTTTACGACGGTTGGCTTTGAGCTTGCCCCGACGTCGAAAATGCAATTAATGGATGAAACGTATATGGCGTACCGTGCCTTTACTGCGGCACGTGAACGGTTGACGATTTCCTATCCCGTGGCAGATAAAGAAGGAAAAGCACTCATCCCTTCCTTATATATTGCAAGAATTCAAGCAATCCTTCCAGGGACACCGACGATGTACGCAGTGACAGATCCTTTTGATTTGCCAGAAGAAGTCGATGCCTATACGTATATTAGCCATCCCCGTGCAGCGCTTCCGTTTGCGGCGATGAAATTAAGGTCGGCTACAGAAACTGTGAAAGTATCACCAGAATGGCAGGCCGTGCTTGCTTATTATGAAAATGATGTGTATTGGCAATCCGTGGTGGGCCGAATTCGTCGTCCAATGGAAGTGGGCAACAAGACGGACCGCTTGAACGTGGACATGACAACTGGCTTATACGGCAAATCATTTATTACGAGTGTGTCGCGGATTGAGTCCTATTATAGTTGTCCGTTTCAACATTATGCGTCTTTCGGTTTAGGGTTAAGAGAGCGTTCGGAGTATACATTAGAAGCACCAGCGATTGGGGATTTATTCCACGCAGCGCTTAAATGGGTGTCTGACGAAACGATGCGTTTAGGAAAATCATGGGCGGAATTAACGCGAGAAGAATGTTGGACGATGGCGAGAGAAGCTGTCGAAGAAATTACGCCGTTTTTCTTTAACCGAATTTTGTCGTCTACAAACCGCTATGTTTATATTAAAAGAAAACTAATGCGTATTATTCAGCGAACCATTTATTCCTTAAGTACACAAGCAAAATCAACGGTCTTTCAACCCGTTGCCATCGAGACTGGTTTTGGGCCACACGAAACATTGCCAGCGTTAGAAATTCCCTTGCGGAGTGGCGAGTCGATGAAGTTGCGGGGTCGAATTGACCGGATTGACGCGACGGAAGTAAAAGGTAAAAACTACCTCCGCGTTGTGGACTATAAATCGTCTGCGAGAGAACTGGATTTGTCTGAGGTTTATTATGGATTATCCCTGCAAATGCTCACTTATTTGGATGTTGCGATAGAATATGCAGACGACTTACTTGGGTTCGCAGCCGATCCTGCAGGGGTCTTATATTTGCACGTGCATAATCCAATGATTCGGCCTGGTGCAGAATTGTCGTTAGAAAGTTTAGAGGCAGAAATTGCGAAATCGTTTAAGATGCGTGGTTACTTACTGGAGCAACCAGAAGTCGTGGAAGCAATGGATGCCGAGATTGGCAGTTCTTCCGCAATTATTCCAGCGGCTTTTAAAAAGGATGGGACGTTTACGAAACGATCGAAAGTGTTAGCGCCAGATGATCTCCAAATGATGCGTACCTATGTAAGAACGCGTCATCAGAAAGCGGGCAATGCGATGCTCCTCGGCGATACCCGTGTGTATCCTTATAAATTAAAAGACAAAATGCCATGTACGTTTTGTTCGTATCGTTCCGTTTGTCAATTTGATGAGACAGATCCAGCACAAGACTTTAGGAAATACGATGTACTCGATGTAGACACATCGCTCGAAAAAATGCGTGAGGAGGTAGCAGAGCATGAACATACCCGTGAAACCTGAGGGATTGACGTTTACAGATGATCAGTGGAAAGCGATTTGGGCTTCGGGACGAGATATTCTCGTTTCTGCTGCCGCTGGTTCAGGAAAGACCAAAGTGTTAATCACAAGAATGATCGAAAAAGTGATCAACGAAGAAAATCCGATCGATGTCGATGAATTACTCGTGGTGACGTTTACGAATGCAGCAGCGGCAGAAATGAGACATCGAATGGCGGAAGCGTTGGAAGAAGCCATTGCGGAGAAACCAGCCTCTGTTCATTTGCGTAGGCAGTTAAATTTACTCAATAAAGCACAAGTGTCGACGCTGCATTCATTTTGTCAAAATGTGGTGCGGCAATATGCATATATGCTAGACATCGATCCTGGTTTCAGAGTAGCTGACAGCACAGAGGCCGCATTGCTTCGGGACGATGCGATGGGTGCGGTGTTAGAAGATGCGTACAGTGTAGAAAATCCAGAAGCGGTTTACCGATTAGCAGATAGTTTTACGACAGACCGGGATGACCAGTTAATCGAAAAGCTCATTAGTCGTTTATACGATTACTCGCGTGTTCATCCGCAACCTGATGTTTGGCTCGCTCAAATTCCAGCACAATATGAAATTGAGCATGTGCAAACGATCGATGAATTGACGTTTATTGGTCCGTTAAAAACAGCCATTCAGCATTCGTTAGAAGAAGCGGCGGCTTTGACGGGCGATTTAATACGAATTGCTAGGATGCCAGAAGGGCCAGCGCCACTTGTTAAAACGGCTGAATCTGACTTGCTATGGATTGACGAAGCGATTCGCCGCATTTCGCTAGGGACTTGGGAAGAAACCTACGAGTATTTTAAAACGCTAAAATGGACACGTGCAGGCGCGATTAAGAAAGACGCGTGTGATGAAGAATTAGCTGCACGTGCAAAGGCCATTCGAGACGTTGTGAAGAAGATTGTTGGCGAACTCCAAGAAGCGTATTTCATCAGGCCACCCCAAAAGTTGCTCGCTGAGATTACATTAATGGCGCCTTCTATGCATACGTTAATTGACTTGGTCGTCGATTTCGGCAAACGCTATGAAAAAGTTAAAATTGAACGGGGCATTGTGGATTTCTCTGATTTAGAGCATTATGCGTTACGTATTTTATCCGTAGAAAAAGACGGGAAGTTGATTCCTTCTGATATCGCCAATGACTACCGCGCTCGTTTTGCAGAAGTTTTAGTCGATGAGTACCAAGATACAAATTTATTACAAGAGACCATTGTAAAGCTCGTGAAAAGTGGGGATGAAGCGAACGGAAACTTATTTATGGTCGGAGACGTGAAGCAATCGATTTACGGTTTCAGACTTGCAGAACCTAATTTATTTCTCGGGAAATATAATCGCTTTACAGATGAATTTGGCGAATCAGGCGTAAAAATAGATTTAAGTGCGAATTTTAGAAGTCGTAAAGAGGTATTAGACGCTACAAACTTCATTTTTTCACAAGTGATGGGCGCACGAGTTGGCGGTATTGACTATGATCATGCGGCTTCCCTTAAGTACGGTGCGCAGTATCCGGAACAGGAAATGGCTGCTGAGTTGACGATTCTTTACGAAGATGACGATGAAGAGTCAAGTGTAGATCCGCTAGAAATCGAATTAACAGGGGGCACGTTGAAAAGTTCCCAAGCAGAAGCGAGGTATATCATTCAACGCATTCAATCGTTAATGGCTGCTGGAACGGAAGTAACGGATGCTTTTTCTGATAAACGCCGTCCGCTTGAATACCGGGACATTGTCATCTTAATGCGTTCGATGTCTTGGTCTGGTGAGATTGTTGAAGAATTTAAATTGGCAGGGATTCCGATCTATGCGAATTTATCTACAGGGTATTTTGATACGTTAGAAGTAATGATTATGTTAAATACACTCAGGGTGATTGATAATCCGTATCAAGATATTCCGTTGGCATCTGTCTTACGCTCGCCCTTTATTGGCATGACTGAGAATGAATTGGCCCAAGTTCGATTGGCTGCAAAAAATGAGCCGTTTTATGAAGCCTTAAAACGCTTTAGGGAGACAGGCGGTTCAGGTCTACCGATGGCCACAGAAGAAAAATTGAATCGTTTCTTTACCCAATTTGAAGATTGGCGGAACTTAGCACGTCGTGGTTCTTTGTCTGAACTGATTTGGCAAGTGTATACGGATACGCATTATTACGAAATGGTGGGGGCGACGGCGAACGGGAAACAACGCCAAGCCAATTTGCGTGCGCTGCATGACCGTGCCATTGACTATGAAAAGACTTCTTTTAGAGGCTTATTCCGTTTCCTTCGATTTGTTGACCGCATGAGAAAACGCGGCGATGACTTAGGGGAGGCACGGGCACTGTCAGAACAGGAAGATGTCGTTCGGTTAATGACGATTCATTCTTCAAAAGGACTTGAGTTTCCGTATGTCTTTATCGCAGGCGTTGGACGAAAATTCAATCAAATGGATTTTAACGAAGCGTATTTATTTGACCAACATTTTGGGTTGGCCGTTAAAGCAGTAGATGCAGAAAAGCGGATTACGTATACATCTCTCCCTTTTTTAGCAATGAAGGAAAAGAAGCAACTTGAAATGCGTGCAGAAGAAATGCGTGTTTTATATGTCGCAATGACGAGAGCAAAAGAACATTTAGAACTGATTGGTTCGGTGAAAGACATAGAACGTGAAATGGGGAAATGGCAGGATGCACAGTTAGTTGATCCTGCACTCATGTTGCCTGAATATACACGTTCACGTGCGAACAGTTATTTAGATTGGATTGGTCCGGCAGTTGCGAGACACACCGATTACGGAAAGTTTGATGTCATTGCAGGGGGACAATTTGTATCGGATCCTTCAGTTTGGAAGATTGATGCTTTCCCGTTTTCTTTTGTACAAGGAGAAACTATTGAGGAAGTCCTGGATGTTGAAGTACCAGAAACAATCGTTGAAGCTCAACCAGCAGTCGATCCAACTATATATGAGGAAGTGGCACGTCGCTTTAATTGGACGTATCCAGCTGTTGCTTCGACGTTGAAGCGTTCTAAACAAACAGTCAGTGAACTGAAACGTTTAGCACTTCTTGAACAAGAAGAGGATTCGATAAATGGTTCGACAGATGAAGTAAGTACCGCTTATTTGCATCGTCGACCTGAATTTATGCAATCGCGCGCACTATCTCCAGCAGAAATCGGAACTGCGATGCATACTGTCATGCAACATATTGAGTTCACTGAATTACAATCCGTTGCACAAATTGAAGCGCTGCTTGTTTCTTTAGTCGAGCGTCAATTACTCACGAAAGAAGAAGCGTCTGCCGTAAATGTGAAAGCAGTCGAACAGTTTTTTAAAACAGATATTGCCAAACGTTTGCAACAATCACAAGAAGTTTATAGGGAATTGCCGTTTACCTACGCACATGAAGATGCGGGAGACTATCAAATTCTTCAAGGAATTGCAGATTGTCTATTCAAAGAAGCGGACGGCTGGGTGTTGTTAGATTACAAAACAGACCGGGTAGAGGGCCGTTATAAATCAGCAGAAGAAGTAAAAGTAGAAATGCAGAAACGCTACGGCATTCAATTGAACTTATATAAAAAGGCGATTGAATCTGTGACGAATATTGTGATCAAAGAAATGGTGCTTTATCTATTTGATGGAGAAAGCATTGTGCGTGTACAGGAGGATGAGCAGTGAAATTAACCTCAACATCAGAAAAAAATCGAGTGGAATCATTAGATTTGCTTAGAGGTTTTTCACTCTTAGGAATTTTCATCGCGAACATGTTGATGTTCCATTCCCCTATGATGTATATCGATCCTTATACGTGGTTCAGCACAGGGAGCGATGCAACGGCTTTTGCTTGGATCGATATCTTTGTTCAAGGAAGCTTTTATCCGATTTTTGCCTTTTTATTTGGTTATGGTATGAATATGCAATATGAAAAAGCATTGAAGACCAATCAAAGATTTACCTCGATGATGGTGAGAAGACTGACCGTTTTACTCGCTTTCGGCTTAATTCATGCGGTATTCATCTGGTCAGGTGACATTTTATTCACGTATGCAACACTTGGTTTTCTATTACTCTTTCTCGTGCGGATGCCAGCAAAATGGTTGTGGTCTTTTGCGACCGTTTTATATGTCATTCCCGTTGGCTTTCTGTATGTAATGACAAAGTTGGTTGTGCGTATAGATCCAGATCTAATGGCTGCAGAATTAATAGATACAGGTAAAATAGAGGCCGCGCTTTCTACATTTTCGATAGGCACAGTGAGTGAGATATTCTATTTTCGCCTAATGGAGTGGTTAACGTATGGACTGAGCAGTACATTTTTAGGCATATTTATTATCTTACCGCTCATTATGTTCGGGGCAGCGATGTCGAAATATAAACTGTTTGAACGAGCGTCTGAGGTTAAAGGTAAACTTCTTTTAGTTGCGCTGATCACTTTGCCAATCGGTCTCGGGATTAAAGTATTGCCTTATGTGCGCACCCCCTCCTATGACATCGTACAGCTTCAAGATACATTTGGGGGCGTTCTGTTAGCTGCTGGTTATATCGCCTTATTCCTTTTCGTGAGCACGTCAGCTAAGTTCAGCGCATTCTTTAGTCCAGTAGGAAAAGCAGGCAGAATGTCACTGACCACTTATATAACACAATCTATACTAGCCACCCTTATTTTCTATTCATATGGGTTTGGGTTATATGGAAAAGTAAGTGTGTGGACAGGAACTTTTATAGCGATAGGTGTGTTTATCCTTCAAGTTATTTTCGCTGAGTTCTGGCTGGCTAAATTTCGAACGGGGCCGATTGAGAAGTTATGGCGAATCGGAACTTATGGGAAAGATTCGACAAAATAGAAGGGGTTTCGCTTGTGTTTGTCGTATTAATACAGAATAGATAGAATACTATGACGAGGAGATGGATGAGAGATGAAATTGTTATCGTTCCAATACGAAGGAAAAACATTGTTCGGCCCAAAAGCCAAAAGGGAAGAGGCAGTGTGGGACGTATTAGCGCTTGCCGTTTATTATAATGAGCGTGATTTTCCACAAACAATGATTGAGGGCATTGCATCGGGACTCGATTTCGTCGAAAGGATTCGTCAACTTGTGAAACGTGCAGCACAGGATGAGCATACACAATTTAAATATGCATTTAGTGCTGTCACTTGGTTAGCGCCTGTGCCACGAACGCCTAAAAATGTTATTTGTGTCGGTAAAAACTATTTAGATCATGCAAATGAGATGGGGGATGCGGCAGCACCAGAGAAATTATATGTTTTTTCGAAGGCGACGACAGCCATTGCTGCGGATGAACAAGATTTACCCGTCCATCAAGCGCTAACGGAAAACTTAGATTACGAAGGTGAACTCGCCGTTGTCATTACAAAAGGTGGGCGCAATATTCCAAAACAACTCGCTTATGACCATATATTCGGTTATTCTATTGCGAATGACGTTACGGCGCGCGATGTCCAAGCGGCGCATATCCAGTCGTTTCTTGGCAAAAGCTTAGCGGGAAGTTGTCCAATAGGGCCTTACATTG
>JARIDM010000065.1 GCA_029263945.1 Sporosarcina sp. | reverse complement strand
TAAATTACCGAAGTATGCAAATAAACCGATTAAAGAAGTGATTATGAATGGGCAAGTGATTTCCGGTTGTGGAAATATATATGCAACGGAGGCGTTATACAAAATGAAGATTCATCCCGCTAGAAAGGCAGAGCGGATTAGCTTGAAACGTAAAAAAGGGTTATTTAAAGTTATTGTTGAAATTTTGCAAGAAAGTATTGACGCTGGGGGAAGCACAATCTCAGATTATCGGAATATCAACGGTGAAGCTGGTGAGATGCAAAATAGGTTGAAAATGTATGGACAGAAATTATGTAAGGATTGTCAAACGGAGACAAAAAGTATTCAAATTGCGGGAAGAACTTCTGTTTATTGTCCAAAGTGTCAACATTAAGTTAGATTGAGGTGAACTAATGATTATCGGACTGACTGGAAGTATAGCAAGCGGAAAAAGTACCATATCCAAGATGTTAGAGGCAAAAGGTTATCCAATTGTTGATGCTGATAAAATTGCACGCCTTGTTGTTGAACCTGGTACTTCAACGATTCAAGAGATTTATAAAACATTTGGCGATGAAGTCATCCACGAGAATGGTTCTCTTAACAGGGAAGCGTTAGGTGCACGTATATTCGGTAATGAAGAAGAGAGAGAAAACTTGAACGCTATTATGCATCCAGCGATACGTGCGGAAATGTTAAAACAAAAAGAAGCACATATTAGTAGTGGTGCAAATACAGTTGTGATGGATATTCCGTTGTTATTTGAAAGCAAATTACAGTCATTTGTAGACAGGGTTATTGTTGTCTCGGTCAATCGGGAAAAACAAAAAGAACGATTGATGAATAGAAATGCCTTAACTTTAAAAGAGACTGAGAAAAGAATGAACGCGCAACTGCCAATGAAAATGAAAGAGTTGAAAGCGGATGCGATTATCGACAATAATGGGACAATTGAAGCTTCTAAAGAGCAGTTAGAAAATATTTTACTAAAGTGGAATGTCGAATTGTGAGCATTTTTAGAAAGTTGTAACAATCAAAAAATACCTATTTGTATGATTTTATATATGTGAATGTGTTATACTTATTAACGAAAAGTAGCAGATGAGTATAACACACTTACAGGAGGATACATGAATGACAACTTCGATTGCGATTAATGGGTTCGGAAGGATTGGACGGATGGTTTTCCGTCAAATGATTTTGGAGGATGATGTGGAAATTGTTGCGGTGAATGCCTCTTATCCAGCAGAAACACTCGCTCATTTACTGAAATACGATACGAATCATGGAACTTTTGAAGGTGAAATTATTGTAGAAGAAGAGGCGCTTGTCATTAATGGTAAAAGAGTGCAACTTGTTTCTAACCGTGATCCTCTTAAACTCCCTTGGAAAAAACTTGGTGTAGATATTGTCATAGAAGCAACTGGAAAGTTTAATTCGCGCGAAAAAGCGGTACTTCATATTGAAGCTGGAGCGAAAAAAGTAATCTTAACTGCACCAGGTAAAAATGAAGATGTGACAGTTGTCCTAGGTGTAAATGATGAAAAACTTAACGTTGAAAAACATGATGTCATTTCAAATGCGAGTTGTACAACGAACTGTTTAGCGCCAATCGCAAAAGTATTAAACGATTCATTTGGCATTGAAAATGGCTTAATGACAACCGTTCATGCATTTACGACAGACCAAAATAATTTAGATAATCCACATGAAGATCCTCGTCGTGCACGTGGATGTGGGCAGTCGATTATTCCAACATCTACGGGTGCGGCGAAAGCGCTTGCACTTGTACTACCAGAGTTAGAGGGGAAGATTCACGGGATGGCACTGAGAGTTCCAACCCCTAATGTATCTCTCGTAGACCTTGTAGTTGATCTAAAACAAGATGTAACGCCTGAACTGATCAATCAAGCATTTATAGAAGCTTCTGAAGGTGATATGAAAGGTATAATTGGTTTCACAACCGATCCACTCGTTTCGGTGGATTTCAATACATCAACAGAATCTGCAATTGTTGATGGATTATCGACAATCGTAATGGGTTCACGTAAAGTGAAAGTTCTTGCTTGGTATGACAATGAGTGGGGATATTCGGCACGTGTGGTAGATTTAGCGAAAAAAGTCGGCGCGCTATTAAAAGTTAAAAGTGAACGCGCAACTGCTTAAAAGGGGAAACGTTGAAAGAGTAGAGGAATCATTTCTCTACTCTTTTCACGTTTCGGCTTCTTTCTGTTATAATATAAATACTATGAATGGAAAAGTGGAGGATATTTTATGAAATGCCCAGCATGTCAATATAATGGGTCAAGAGTTGTTGACTCTAGACCAGCAGATACAAGTAAGTCAATTCGCCGGAGAAGAGAATGTGAAGAATGTGGATTTAGGTTCACAACGTTTGAAAAAGTAGAAGATACACCGCTTATTGTGGTGAAAAAAGACAGTTCAAGAGATGAATTTGCGGGGGAGAAGATATTACGGGGATTGATTCGCGCATGTGAAAAAAGACCAGTAGATCTTGATAAGTTAAAGAACATTGTCTATGAAATTGAAAAGGAATTAAGAAGTTCCGGTGTAGCTGAAGTCGCTGCAAAGGATCTTGGCGAAATGGTCATGGCAAAACTAGAAGATGTTGATGAAGTTGCTTACGTCAGATTTGCTTCCGTTTACCGTGAGTACAGTGATATTAGTGCGTTTATTGAAGAATTAAAAAATCTTCAAATTCGATCTAAAAAAGAATGAAAGAAGGCGAATTATGAATGGCGACGGTTTATAAAGAATTACAACCAGTAGATGCATACAAAACGATATTGTCGCAACCATTCTCAAATTATGATCGTCAGCTTCTCACATTATTTTATCAACCGTTAATTGGATCGGAAGCGATGAGTTTGTTTATGACGCTTTGGGCAGATGCTGAACAAGAAAATGAATTAGAATATACACATTATCATTTGATGAACCTATTAACGAGACCATTGGGACCTATTTTAGAAGCGCGTATATCTTTGGAAGCAATTGGTCTTTTACGTACATATACCAAAAAAGAAGGGGAAGCGCGTTCCTTCCTTTATGAACTGTCTCCCCCTTTGGATGCAAAAGCATTTTTAGAAGATCCTTTACTCTCTACTTTTCTGTTTAGTAAAATCGGTGAGCAAGCCTATCGAAGTTTAAGAAATCGATTCGCAGTGATTACTGAAAAGTCCAGTGACTATATAGAAGTGTCACGTACTTTTTTAGATGTTTTTAAGCCCGTGAGTCAAGGTGTTGTTCCGATTGATGAAGATGATGTAAAAGTTTTGGGGAGACAGGTTGCTAAAGGAATCCCATTTGTTAATTCAGATTTTGACTTTAGTTTACTGCAGTCCGGTTTATCTGAACAAATGGTCCCTCGGTCTTCTTTAAGAAAGGTTTCTCAAGAGCTAATTGCAAAGTTGGCTTTTCTTTATTCATTGTCGCCGTTGGATATGCAAAAAGTAATTATGATGGCATTGGATGAAGACCTACAAATACCTGAAGTCAGGCTAAGAAGAGCGGCAGCCGACTTCTATAAAATGAACGTTTCAAAAACGCCACCTGTACTGGAGAAAAATTTTACGCAAGATCCTCCGCCTGTTAAACATGCGGAGAAAATGTCCAGAGAAGATGAGTATATTTATTATTTAGAGAATACAGCGCCAGTTGATATGTTGCGTGACCGAAACGGAAAGGAACCCCTCTCCGTGGATGTTCAATTAGCTGAACGGCTCATCAACACGCATTCGTTACCCGTGGGTGTCGTCAATGTGCTTTTAGATTATGTGTTTATTCGAAATGACGGCAAAATAACAAATAATTATGTAGAGAGAATTGCCTCTCATTGGATGAATAAAAAAGTGGAAACGGCAAAAGAAGCAATGGACCTTTCCCGTAAGGAACACGATGAATATATGAAGTGGAAAAATGAGGGCCAAAAGAAAACATCTTATAAGCGCAAATCTACCCATGAAGAAATTGTTCCTGAGTGGTTTAATAAAAAAGACGAAAACCCGAAAGAAAAGCCGAAGAAGAAAAATGTGGAAATGGATGAAAGACGCCGAAAGTTACGTGAAGAATTACAGCAAATGAGCCGAGGAGGGAAGTAATTTGGAGCCAATTGGAAATGCGCTAAATCGTGTCGTAAAAGACCCTAACTTTTTAGCTAGACATGAAAAGATGCGCGAAGAGATTATGGAAAATGAAGTTGTTCAGCAATTTCTAGCGGAGCATGCAAATGAACTAACGAAAGCAATTGTTGATCGGGGATTGGGGAAGCTATATGAATATACAACTGCTTCCCATAATTGTGACAAGTGCTCTAGTTTAACGAATTGTCAAAACATCATGAATGGGTTTGAACCAAAGTTATTACTTAAACATGGACAAATTGATGTTGAATATTTAAAGTGTCCGTCAAGACTAATCGAAGAAGATCGAAGAATGGTATCTAGAATGATTGAAAGTATGCATATGCCGAAAGAAGTGATGGAGGCACAGCTTCATGATGTCGATTTTGGAGAAGAAGCGGATGATAGTCGTATCGTTGTAATCGAAGCGGCAAAAGACTTTTTGAAAAAGTTGGATGAAACAGGAGAAGTGCCAAGCCGTGGCCTTTATATTTATGGTTCATTTGGTATCGGAAAATCATTCATTTTAGGCGCACTTGCCAATGAATTGGCGACACGTCGTGTAAAAACAGTAGCTGTCTATGTTCCTGAGTTTTTACGTGAAATGAAACAATCGATTCAAGACCAAACATTAAATGATAAAATTGACTTTGTGAAAAAAGCACCTGTACTCATTTTGGATGATTTTGGCGCCGAATCAATTTCTGCTTGGACGAGAGATGAAGTACTTGGCACCATTTTACAACATAGAATGGCTGAGCAGCTGCCTACATTCTTCACATCTAATTTTAGTTTTTCCGAGTTAGAAAATCATTTAGCCCACTCATCACGTGGGGATGAAGAAAAAGTGAAAGCGGGTCGTATTATGGAGCGTATTCAAGCGGTATCTAAAGCGATCAAACTCAGTGGAAACAATCGTCGACAGAAATAAACAGGAAACAATAACTTGCAATTCAGATTGGATGCACGTATAATCATCAATAATAGAATGTAGAAATGCAACGATGAGGACAATAATTGATATGTAATACCGCCAGAGAGTGGGGTCATAGACTGGAAGCCCCGTAGGTTAGCAATCGATTTACCACCTTTAAGCAGCATCGGCGAATTTATAGTAACCGATGACGGATCTGGCCCGTTAGCCGATGTAAAGCTTCGTTGATGTATGTCTAATAGACTTACATGAATAGAAGAAGGGTGGAACCACGAGCGAAAGCTTCGTCCCTTTCCAGGGATGGGGCTTTTTTTGATGGAGAAAATTAGTCCTTATGTTGTATTTCAGATGAAAATTGATGTAGAGAGGCTTTATTTCTCTACATACTATCCAAAGGAGTGTATTTACAATGGCAGAAAAATTAAAATTACAATTTCCAGACGGTTCAATAAAAGAATTCCCAGAAGGGACAACTACAGAAGATGTGGCTGCATCGATTAGCCCTGGGCTTCGTAAGAATGCATTGGCAGGGAAGATTGATGATAAATTAATTGATCTACGCACGCCAATCAGTAAAGATGGTGCAATTGCAATTATTACACCTGATTCACCTGAAGCGTTAGAAATTTTACGTCATAGTACAGCGCACTTATTGGCACAAGCGGTAAAACGACTATTCAAAGATGCGAAATTCGGTGTCGGCCCCGCAATTGAAAATGGGTTTTATTATGACATTGACTCTTCTGTTCCAATTACAGCAGATGATTTAGTGGCAATTGAAAAAGAAATGAAACAAATTGTAAACGAAAATCTTGAAATTGTTCGTCTTGAAGTATCCCGTTCTGAAGCTGAACGACGTTTTAAAGAAATAGGAGACGAGTATAAGCTTGAACTATTAGAGGCAATCCCAGCAGATGAGACTGTAACAATTTACGAGCAAGGTGAATTTATCGATCTTTGTCGTGGGGTTCATGTTCCGTCTACTTCGAAAATTCGTGAGTTTAAACTTCAAAGTATCGCTGGTGCTTATTGGCGCGGTGATTCAGATAATAAAATGCTCCAACGAATTTATGGCACTGCTTTCTTCAAAAAAGATGAATTAAAAGCAT
The DNA here is from genome assembly GCA_029263945.1 of Sporosarcina sp. GTDB lineage: Bacteria > Bacillota > Bacilli > Bacillales_A > Planococcaceae > Sporosarcina. Next base: position 11,641 of record JARIDM010000065.1, on the reverse strand, counting down.
ATTTAAAAATGCTTGAAGAAGCAAAAGAGCGCGATCACCGTAAAATTGGTAAAGAGCTAAATCTATTCATGAATTCTCAAAAAGTAGGACAAGGTTTACCTATGTGGTTACCAAAAGGTGCAACCATTCGCCGGATTATCGAACGATATATTGTCGATAAAGAAGTGAAATTGGGCTATGACCATGTGTATACACCTGTTCTCGGAAGTTCAGAACTTTATAAAACAAGTGGCCACTGGGGACATTATGAAGACGGCATGTTTCCAGCTATGGAAATGGACAATGAAGATTTAGTCCTTCGTCCAATGAACTGTCCACACCACATGATGATTTATAAAAATGATATTCACTCTTATCGAAACTTACCATTACGGATTGCAGAACTTGGAACGATGCACCGATATGAAATGTCTGGTGCATTATCAGGATTACAGCGCGTTCGAGGGATGACGCTAAATGATGCGCATCTATTCGTCCGACCAGATCAAATCAAAGACGAGTTTAAAAAAGTTGTTCAATTAATAATTGACGTTTATGAAGACTTCGATATTACGGATTATTCTTTCCGTGTTTCTTATCGTGATCCTGAAGACAAAGAAAAGTACTTTGATGACGATGCAATGTGGGAACGCGCACAAGCAATGCTAAAAGAAGTAATGGATGATCTTGATGTTGAATACGTAGAAGCTGATGGTGAAGCTGCTTTTTACGGTCCTAAACTTGATGTTCAAGTGAAAACGGCTATTGGTATGGAAGAAACACTTTCAACAGTTCAATTGGACTTCTTACTACCTGAACGCTTTGATCTTACGTATGTAGGCGAAGATGGCAAGCAACACCGTCCTGTTGTTATTCACCGCGGCGTTGTTGGCACAATGGAAAGATTTGTTGCTTACTTAATTGAAGAATACAAAGGTGCTTTTCCAACTTGGCTTTCACCAGTCCAGGTTCAAGCGATTCCAGTATCTCCAGATGCACATTTTGAGTATGCAAAAGAAGTACAGGAAAAACTTGTTGCAGCTGGTATTCGTGTAGAGATAGATGAGCGAGAAGAAAAAATAGGGTATAAAATCCGCGAAGCGCAAATGCAAAAAATTCCTTATATGCTTGTCCTCGGTGACAAAGAGGTTGAAGCTGGAGAAGTGAACGTTCGTAAATATGGTGAACAGAAATCAGAAAGTATGCCATTTGAAACTTTCCTTGCTAAAATCCAATCAGAGTTAAAGTGAAAAAAGAGTGGATTTGAAAAGTTTTAAAGATAACTCAAACAACTTGTCAAAAAATGTTTGACAATGGTTAAAAAACATGTTATATTTGTTAAGGTTAGTAAATAACTGAATACAGTTTGTGGTATAAGAAGAGGCTACCCGCTTCTCACCTGATCGACACGAGTACGTTGTTGGCAGGTCAGCACATAAATGAATGTAACGTACAGTTGATGTACGTACTCATACGCGGGTAGACAAAACACTTTTGTCTACCCGTCTTTTTATTGAATGGACCTGTGGGATCATCTGCTTTTGATGAGATACCCAAACCATGTATTCTCGAGACAATATCCGGAGGTGGATTACTATTAGCAAAGACATGAACGTAAATGAGGGCATACGTGCCCGCGAGGTTCGTCTGATCGACCATCATGGTGAACAACTTGGAATCAAAACTAGAACTGAAGCACTTGAAATTGCAACAAATGCAAATTTAGATCTTGTCCTTGTTGCTCCAAAAGCAAAGCCGCCAGTTGCTCGTATCATGGACCATGGAAAGTTCAAGTTTGAGCAGCAGAAAAAAGAGCGTGAAGTTCGAAGAAATCAAAAAGTTATTCTTCTCAAAGAAGTGCGCTTAAGCCCAACAATTGATGAAAATGACTTTCAAACGAAACTCCGCAATGCCATCAAATTTCTTGAAAATGGCGACAAAGTAAAAGCATCGATTCGTTTTAGAGGACGTGCAATTACACACAAAGAAATTGGCCAACGAGTGCTTGACCGTTTTGCCACAGAGTGCAAAGAGCTAGCAACAGTTGAGCAAAGACCGAAGATGGAAGGGCGAAGCATGTTCTTAGTGTTAGCACCTACTGTCGAGAAATAAGTTACAACGAATGATTTAGGAGGAACCATTATGGCTAAAATGAAAACACATCGTGGATCAGCGAAACGTTTCAAAAAAACAGGTACTGGTAAAGTGAAACGTGGACGTGCAAAAACAAGTCACCTATTTGCAAACAAAACAACAAAAGCAAAACGTCACCTACGTAAAGGTACGCTAGTATCATCTGGCGATTACAAACGTATTCGTGAAATGATTACTTACATGAAGTAAAAGTTGGTTTTGCCAACTTGTATGAATCAGTTCTTAACATGAGAACCAAACTAGTAAAAAACTAAATTCGATCAGAAAAGCAGGAGGTTATTACTATGCCACGAGTTAAAGGTGGAGTAGAAAGACGTAAACGCCGTAATCGCGTATTAAAATTAGCAAAAGGTTACTATGGTTCAAAACATAGATTGTATAGAACTGCCAATGAACAGGTAATGAGATCTTACAACTATGCATACCGTGACCGTCGTCAAAGAAAGCGTGATTTCCGTAAACTATGGATCACTCGTATCAATGCGGCTGCACGTATGAATGGACTTTCTTACAGCACAATGATGCACGGATTAAAAGTAGCTGGCATCGATATTAACCGTAAAATGTTAGCGGATCTTGCAGTTTCTGACGCACAAGCGTTCACGCAACTTGCTGATTCAGCTAAAAATGCGATTGCAAAATAATAAATAATATAAGCCGTCTCATTGCTTGGAATTATTCCGGGTATGAGCGGCTTTTTTATTTTAACCCAATCATACGATAGAACGTGTAGAATAGAGAGTAGAAAGGAGTGGGATGAATGCAAAAACCATTACTTGTTTGGATTATCGTCATGTCAATATGGGCATTTCTCGCAATGGGTTTTGATAAACGCCAAGCTGAAAAACATGCATCCCGTGTCCCAGAAAAAAACTTATGGTTACTTGCTATAATTGGTGGGGGGATAGGTGCATACTTAGGGATGCAAACATTTCGACATAAAACAAGGAAAACATCGTTTCGTGTAGGATTTTTAATGCTCGCTTTACTGTATATCTTTTTTATTTTATATTTGTTTGGTTTTGTTGTTCCAAGTGTTACGCCAGTTTAAAAAGCGTAGCAAACTTACTAAGTTTGCTACACACAAAGAAGTGGACTTACATAGTCAATCAAGTCCATAATAGAATTTTATTGAATCACTGCCACAATATGAAATTGAGTAAAATTGTTCTCAGACTACATGTTGTGACGATGTAGCAAATTAAGGTCATTATGGAATTGAGCCAGTATACTTATTTATTCATTAGTTCCTCAATTGGATTTTTCCAATTAATCGTAGCAGTAGGGTAGTTAGATAAAATTTCAGCTTGTAAAAAGTGAAAATCATCTTTTGTGAAACCTTGTAGTTTTGATTCGTTTTTCACCCAAACAAAAATCGAAATTACATCAAAAGAGTTTTCTGTTGTTCCTAAATATTTTTCACCTTCAAACATAGCGCCTTTATACGTAATGAAAAAGTTTTTTTGTACATTTTTGACATCATCGTAGAAGTAATATCGACTTTCTTCGTAAGCATCATCTAGCTTCCGTTTAGGGTCAGTTAAATAACGAATTCCACGATAAAATAAGTAAATGATTAACGCGATAATAAGAAATCGAATGATGAGTCCCATATTGGTCCCCTTTCAAAGTAAGTGTTATCTTCTTCTATACGGATGACTTGCGAAAAGGTTTCATAAAACATTAAATGGAGGTTTTATTTTTGAAACTAGAGAAATTATTTACAATGCAAAAAGAACTGGATGCTTTTATTCAAAACAATCGAGTGGAAAAAACAGATGTTTTTCAAGAAAAGGGATTGGCCTTGCTTGTTGAACTATCAGAACTAGCAAATGAAACAAGAAGTTTTAAATTTTGGAGCACGAAAGGGCCTTCGGCAAGAGAAGTTATTCTTGAAGAGTATGTAGATTCGATTCATTTCATGTTGTCTTTGGGCATTGAAAAAGGATTTGATAATCTTGAAAAGTGGCCAATTGAAGAAGTCTCTGGTGACTTAACAGCAGTTTTTTTAAAGACGACCGAAAGTATTATTTTCTTTTTAAATGAATTATCAATGGAGGCTTATAAAAAAGTATGGATTCATTACGGAGCGATTGCCAAGCATCTCAAGTTCGACCCAGAAGAGATTATTGCAGCATACATATCTAAAAATGAAGAAAACTACAAAAGACAAAAAGAAGGTTACTAAGTAATGGTTCAACACTTGAATAATTTGTAAAGTCTTTTAGTGATATTGGGACAATGCAGAGCATACGGTTCATTATATATTTCATTTGTCTTTTTAGTAGGTTAGCAATTGCATTGGAAATTTTATTTGTACGACGACACTACCTCACCATAAGATAAGGTGATTTGGCAGTGAAATCCGATTTTGAAATTGATAGATATTGGCTATAATAAAAGCAAAAGAAGGGGGAGTGTCGTTATGAGTGAAAAAACAGTGCCGTTAACAGACTTATCAATTGCGTCAAAAGCCACAATGAAAAGTATTTATGAAATTGCTGAACGAGCAGGTATTCCCGAAGATGCGGTCGAACCTTACGGCAAATTTAAAGCTAAAATTGATGTTTCTAAACTAAAGACAAGTGTGACTAAAGGCAAAGTGATTCTTGTGACAGCGATTAGCCCGACACCAGCTGGGGAAGGGAAATCGACTGTAACCGTGGGTCTAGCCGATGCATTTACAAAGCTTGGAGAAAAGACCATCGTTGCTTTACGAGAACCCTCTTTAGGACCTGTAATGGGGATGAAGGGCGGTGCTACAGGTGGTGGTTATGCTCAAGTGTTGCCAATGGAAGAGATCAATTTACATTTCACTGGTGACTTACACGCAATTACAACCGCAAATAACGCGTTAAGTGCAATCATTGATAATCATTTACATAGAGGGAACGAATTACAATTAGATCCAAGGAAGATTATGTGGAAACGCGTACTGGATATAAATGACCGTGCACTTCGTCAAATTGTTATTGGGTTAGGTGGGTCCGCAAAAGGCGTGCCTAGGGAAGAGGGCTTTGATATTACAGTTGCCTCAGAAATTATGGCCGTGTTTTGTTTAGCTAAAGATTTAGTGGACTTGAAAGAGCGTCTGGCAAGTATTGTCATTGGTTATACGTATACAAACAAAGCGATTACTGTTCGTGAATTAGGTGTTGAAGGCGCCTTAACGCTTTTACTTAAAGATGCTTTTAAACCCAATTTAGTGCAAACGATTGAGGGAACGCCAGCGCTGATTCACGGTGGACCATTTGCCAATATCGCACATGGTTGTAATTCGTTAATTGCAACTAACGCAGCCCGTGACTTAGCTGATTATGTGGTTACAGAGGCTGGATTTGGTTCCGATTTGGGTGCCGAGAAGTTCTTGAACATTAAAGCTAGAATCGGTGGTTTTTCACCTGATGCAGTCGTCCTTGTGACTACTGTTCGAGCTTTAAAGATGCACGGAGGCGTGCCGAAAGATAACCTGACCTCTGAAAATGTAGAAGCAGTAAGCAAAGGTCTGGTCAATTTAGCCAAACATATCGAAACAGTCCAATCATTTGGTTTAGAACCGATCGTGTCTTTAAACCAATTCGTCAATGACACTCAGGAGGAAATTAAAACAGTTCTCAAGTGGTGCCAGGTGAATAATATACGTGCTGCAGTAACGGATGTCTGGGCAAACGGAGGGGACGGTGGGATAGCGCTTGCCAAGCAAGTGTTGGAGGTCGTTCATCAACCGAAAAACTTTTTGCCCCTTTACGATGTTGATGAAAGCGTAGAAGAAAAGACATTGAAAATTGTTCAGCAAGTATATGGTGGGGTAGCGGTTGAATTCACTGATTCGGCGCTACGTAATTTAGAGGAAATCAAACGTAATGGTTGGGACTTGCTTCCAATTTGTATGGCAAAGACCCAATACTCTTTGTCCGATGACCCCAAATTAATCGGACGTCCCAAAGACTTTACAATCACAATAAGAGAGATTATACCTAAGTTAGGTGCTGGTTTTCTCGTTTGTTTAACAGGGGATATTATGACTATGCCTGGTTTACCCGTTAATCCTGCGGCATTGAATATGAATGTGGATCAGGATGGAAATGCAATCGGGCTAATATAAGCGAAAGCAATGTTCTTTCAGAAAAGAGACGATTCGGAAACCACCAGAATTGTCTCTTTTAATTAACCAAATCATGATAGGTTGACTGGTTTAAAGAGACGACCTACTTTTGAAGATGAAATCGAAAAATGCCTAAGAAGAAATAGTGCAGTCGCATTAATGATTGTAGACATTGATAATTTCAAATTAGTGAATGATAGAATTGGACATGCTTCAGGTGATGAAGTTTTGGTTCATACCGCGAAAATACTGCTAAAGAAAATAGTGAAAATCAGTACAGGCTATATAAATAAACTAAAAAACGGAGTCCACACAACAAAAGTGTGAATTCCGTTTTTGAAAATGGTGCATATTACAACGCCTGGTCGTCGACGGAGTTAAGCCATTGTTCAATGTTGCCAATGACTGATTCTACACAGCCATCTTCAAAAGGAGAGAGTAAATTCGCTTCAGATATGAGTTCCGTAAATGATTTGGAACCACCCAGTGTACAAAGATGTAAATAATCTGCCCATGCTTCTGCGTGGTTCGTTTGTGAGCGACTCCAAAATTGGAAAGCACAAATTTGCGCGAGGGTGTAATCAATATAGTAAAAAGGTGCTTCATAAATATGACTTTGTTTTTGCCATACAGCTCCAGTCTCTAAGTAGTGAATCCCGTCATAGTCGCGATTTGGTAAGTATATGCGCTCAATATCTTTCCAGGCGGCTTTCCGCTCGTTAGGATTCATTTCAGGGTTTTCATAAACAACGTGTTGAAACTCATCAACGGCGACACCATAAGGTAAAAACAATAAGGCGTCACTTAAATGAGCAAATTTATATTTTTCTGTTTCATCTTCAAAAAACAGCTCCATCCAAGGCCAAGTAAAGAATTCCATGCTCATTGAGTGAATTTCTGCACCTTCATTCGTTGGGAACATGTACTCCGGAATCCCAAGGTGTCGGCTGCTGTACACTTGGAACGCATGCCCAGCCTCGTGTGTTAAGACATCGATATCTCCGGATGTCCCGTTAAAGTTCGAGAAAATGAAAGGGGAGTCATAATTGTCAATAAACGTACAATATCCGCCTGCTTCTTTCCCTTGTTTTGCTTCTAAATCCATCAAGTTTTTATCAATCATATAGTTAAAAAACTCATTAGTTTCTGCTGATAATTCTTTGTACATCTTTTTCCCATTTTGGATTATCCAATCAGATGAGCCTTTGGGTGTTGCATTTCCGCTTAAGAAATTTAACGATTGGTCATAAAACTTTAAAGGTTCTACTTTAATTCGTTTTGCTTGTCGATCATAAAGTTTATTTGCAAGGGGAACAATGTAATCCCGTACTTGGTTCCGGAAGTTTTTAACCATTTCAGCATCATAACCAATGCGATTCATACGGATATAGCCAAGCTCTACAAAGTTTTTATAACCAAGCGTTGTTGCGATTTTATGTCTAAGCTTAACAAGCTGATCATAAATATCATCAAACTTTTCCCCGTTTTCAGCATAAAACCCGTAAGTCGCTTTAAGCGCGGCTTTTCGGATTGTTCTATCCGTTGACTCTGAATAAGGAGCTAGTTGTGCGAGTGTTAATTTTTCGCCGTTAAATTCTATTTGTGCGGAAGCTACTAATTTAGCGTATTCTGTTGTTAACTTGTTCTCTCGTTGTAAATAAGGAACGATTTCAGGTGAGAATGCTTTAATTTCATTATTAGCGAGCGCAAATAATTGAGCCCCCCATTTCTTTTCAAGCGCTTCTTTAAAAGGCGTGGATACAAGGGCTTTGTAAAACGCTGTTGATAATTCTTGATATTGCGGTTCAATTTCATTAATATAATCTTGTTCTGTTTGATAAAAGACATCATTTGTGTCAATAGATGCACGGATATATACTAAATTTATTTGTGTTGAAAAGTCATTTTTAATCGCATTAATCTTTTTTATAATGTCATTTTGATCTTTGTCTGTCTCTGCAACATTAAAAGCTGTAAGCAGTACATCAAACTTAGTTTTTAGTTCGCTAATGATTGGCCTTTCATATTTAAACGCATCGAATTTTAACAAGGGATTCCTCCTAGAATAAAAGACATAATTCTTTCCTACTTTTAGTATTCACTAATTTTCAATAAAAAGCAAAAGAAACTGGTAGAAAAAAGACTGCTGATTACACCTTTAGACCTTATAGTGATACACTTAGTGAGATACATTATTTGTTGTGAGAAAGGTTGAGTGCAAATGGACATTACAGAATTTACCGTTCAAAAACTGAAGGATCCTACTGGGATTATTACGGGAGACCGGTACGAATTCCATATATATATTATGTTAGACGAAGAAGATGAGCTCTATACTGAGGGAGGCGTCGGAATTCGTGCAATTTATGCGGTAGATGAAAATGGAGAACGCGTAGTGATGTCTGCCTTCTTCAAAAGAGAAACGAACGAAGCGCTAGAATTTGAATTAGAAGAAGAGGAAGTTGAAGCAGTTGCTGCATTTTGTAAGTTGAATTACCAAGAAAATTAAAAAAGTGTTCGTTTGCTTTTGACGTTGAACTTATTTGAAAGTACTTTATATGTTGATCGATATCTGATAAAATAAATGCTTAAAAACAGTTTTTCTATATTTATTATAAATAAATTTAATTGGAGTGTTTATACATGAAGAATGAAATTGTTGATCTTACAATTATTGGCGGTGGTCCTACTGGCTTATTCGCATCATTTTACGCAGGTATGAGAGAAATGTCAGTAAAGATCATTGATAGTTTACCACAACTTGGCGGACAACTTATTGAGTTGTATCCTGATAAATATATATATGACATTGGTGGATTTCCTAAAATACTTGCTAAAGATTTTGTTGCAAATCTTGTCACGCAAGCCCATTACGCGAATCCTGAAATCGTGTTAGGTGAAACGGCACTTTCAGTTGAGCGAAAAGAAGATTATTTTATCTTAACGACAGATAAGGGTGTTCATTTAACACGAACGATTCTTTTAACTGCAGGTATCGGAGCATTCCGTCCTAGAACAATTGGTTTGAAGGAAGAAAGTGATTTTGAACAAAAAACACTACACTATGGCATTAAAGATTTGTCTATATTTAAAGATAAAGAAGTTATCGTTTGTGGTGGGGGGGACTCTGCAGTAGATTGGGCCTTGATGCTTGAAGACATAGCCAAGAACGTTACGCTCGTTCACCGTAGAGAACGTTTTACCGCGCACGAGACGAGTGTGAATCAGTTAATGAGTTCTAAGGTCAATGTTAAAACATCTCTTTCTGTTAAAGAAATTAAAGGTCAAGACGGACATGTACAAGAAGTTGTACTCGCAAGTAAAGATGGTAGCGAAGAATGCTTGTCGCTAGATCATTTAATCGTCAACTATGGTAATATCTCATCACTCGGTGCGATTAAGGATTGGGGTCTTGAGATGGACCGAAATTCTATTTTAGTGAATACCCGTATGGAAACGAATATTGAAGGTATATATGCTGCAGGAGATGTAACAAACTATGATGGTAAGGTGAAGTTAATTGCCGTAGGACTCGGTGAAGCACCAATTGCGGTAAACCATGCAAAATCATTTATCGATCCTAAAGCAAGGGTACAACCATTGCACAGTACAAGCATTTTTAGTTAAGTTTGCTTTAAAACAGTTCGCGCGAATAAAAACGTGTGAACTGTTTTTTATGCCATCATTAAAGCCGCTGGAAATGAACAGTATTAAAAGAAATAACGAAAACTTTAAGCTTTAGTCCAATTGGTTATTATGGTACAATGTCAGCATTGCTATTTATTAAAGCAAATCGGTACAATAAAACAAGGTGGTTGAGAAAGATGGAAAAAGGCGCATATCGGGTCCTTTTATTTTATAAATATGTAAAAGTTGAAAATCCTGAAACAGTTGTTGCTGAACATTTAAAAGCATGTAAAGAAATTGGTTTAAAAGGCCGGATTTTTATAGGGACAGAGGGTATTAACGGAACTTGTTCGGGAACAATTGAACAAACGGATGCCTATATTGCAATGATGAATAATGATGAGCGATTTAAAGATATTGTGTATAAGATTGACGCAGAGGATGAGCATGTCTTTAAGAAAATGCACGTACGTGTGCGTGAGCAAATTGTAAACTTAAGTCTTGAAGATGATATCGATCCGAATCGCCTAACTGGGAATTATTTAAGCCCTGCAGAATTTTTAGAAAAGATGCAAGAAGAAGATACAGTCATTATAGATGCGCGAAATGATTATGAATTTGATGTCGGGCATTTCCGTGGGGCGATTCGTCCAGATATACGAACGTTTAGAGAGTTACCAGAATGGATTCGTAACAATAAAGACCAACTTGAAGGTAAGAAGGTATTAACTTATTGTACGGGCGGTATTCGTTGTGAAAAATTCTCTGGATGGCTCGTCCGTGAAGGTTATGAGGATGTTGGTCAGCTACACGGCGGCATTGTTTCTTACGGGAAAGACGAAGTTGCAAAGGGTCAACTGTGGGACGGGCAGTGCTACGTGTTTGATGAAAGACTAACAGTTCCTGTGAACCAGGTAGAGCATGTGATTGTTGGCCGTGATCATTTTGACGATGAACCTTGCGAACGCTATGTAAACTGTGCAAATCCAGTTTGTAATGCACAAATTTTATGTTCAGAAGAAAATGAGCACTTGTATATGCGTAGTTGTACGGATGAATGCCGTGTACACCCACGCAACCGCTATTTCACTGAGCATGAAATGACAGTGGAAGAGTTCGATGATAGAATGGCAGCGATTGAAAAGCATAGAAGTAAAGTGCACGCGCGCTAAGTATTAAGTGAAACGCTTAAGCAGATAAACAATCTGTTTAGGCGTTTTTTTATTTTTTATTTTAAAATTAGATGAAACTGAGTTTTAAGTATAACAACTGTTATACTTAATGTAAGTGTTGGTATATTCAGTAATCTTAATAGGGTAGCTTAAAGTAGGAGGTGGAATCATTGAGTATTTTACATATTCGTACAACCGATAAAGCGGTTCAAATCATTTGTGAAAAAGACCCAGTGATGAAGAAGTTAATGATGCTTGTCGGAGATCTTAAGATTCCGTTAAGAACAGATTATCTAACGTCGATTGTTCGTTCAATCGTAGGGCAACAAATTTCTGTGCGCGCAGCTAAAACAATCTATGGCCGTCTCTTAATGCTTCTTGGGGATGAAATAACAGTCGAAGGATTGCTCACCGTTCCAACTGAAGATTTAAGACAAGTTGGTTTTTCAATGAGAAAAGTAGATTATGTAAAGGATTTAGCCACAAAAATTGAAGAGAAAGAATTAGATTTAGCGCATATTGACACATATCATGATGATGAGATTATTGAACAATTAACAAACGTAAAAGGAATTGGTAAGTGGACGGCAGAGATGTTTTTACT